>CADBNG010000351.1 GCA_902795985.1 uncultured Lachnospiraceae bacterium | reverse complement strand
GCGCCGCCCGGCTGATGGGAGGTGACGGAAATCGCGGAGCAGCGGAAGTGCCCGCCCAGGGAGGAGGAGGTTCCGTTGGCGATATCTACCCACATACGGTAGCAGGCCGCGACCATATCATCCACTTCGTCGCATCCGTTTCCGTAATGCTCCAGACTCAGGCATTTCTTATGCAGATCTTCATAGCCTTCCCAGTTGGCGTCCATTGCCTTCTTCATTTCAGGCAGCGTGCAGACCTTTTCTTCGAAACAGAGCTTTTTGATGGCATACAGGCACTGGGCCAGATTGACCATGCCCACCGGATTCAGCAGCTGATTGCTTTCAAAAGGATACTTCTGCGCATAACAGTCCAGTCCGGATTTAATGCCGTTGTTCATAAACGCGGCGCGGAAGGGATCCGGAAGCAGCTCTTTAAAAACGGCGCTCTCGATATTCAGCTTTTCCGCCGCGGTTTTTACGAAGTATTCATACTCCGGTTTGAAATCGTTAAGGAACTGTTCAAAGGACTTGTACCGGCTCAGATCACCGGCGACCTTATGACCGACCTGCATGTCGGTGTTTTTATCCAGGCCATTGTTCATGAAGATATCCAGCATCAGCGGGCAGACGAACATGGTGATGCCCATCGTCCGGGTGCGGTAGGGAATGTTTCCGTCGATGCAGCCGGTCATGCAGAAGTCTCTCGCGACCTCGACGGGCAGGCCGTCGTCCGGATTGTGAACCTGGGTAAAGTAATCGATATAGGACTTGTCTCCGACAAACGCCGGCATGGAACAGCCTTCCGCCTGGCATTTGAGGGCCAGCAGCATAACGTCATCCGGTGTGGTATCACAAACGCGAAGGGTAACGGTATGATGGGGCGTGCGCACATCGCGGACGGCCTGAAGGATCAGACGGGTCAGCTCATTGCAGGCATCCGTCCCGTCGGGTTTCACTCCGCCGATGGTCATGTTCATCCAGCGCGCGCCGCCGGAAGCTCTTTTGCGGATTTCCCGGCCGGACTGCTGATTCATTTCCATGCAGCGGATGCGCAGCATCCCCAGCAGTTCCAGCACTTCCTCATCCGTAATGCGGCCGGCTTCGATATCGGCCTTGTAGAAGGGATACATATACTGGTCGAAACGGCCGATGGCCGGCGTCGGGGACGGGTTGATCATCATGAACATGAACCAGAAGCACTGCAGCGCCTCCCGGAAAGTCCGCGCCGGATATGCCGGCACGCGGCGGCAGATTTCCGCGATTTCCTTCAGTTCCTTTTTTCTCTGCTCCCGGGTTTCCTTTTCTGCCATTTCGTCCGCAAGCTTCGCGAAGCGTCCTGCGTAATTGATCAGTCCCTGCAGGGATATTTTCATGGCCTGAAGCGTGATCCCCCGTTCGAAGCTGCGCTCGCCGAAGTAGGTGTTGTTCTGAAGCTCCTCTTCACACTCATCGACCATTGCCTGCAGGCCTTTGGTCAGCGCGAGGCCGTAATCGATGCAAAGGAGGTTCCATCCCGGTCCGTTGCCGATTCCGGAACAGGCAGCGCCGCCGCCCACGCGGTTGCCGAGGGTCTTGTCCTTTTTCCATGGCGCCAGCATCATTCCGCTGCAGGCAAACGCATCCAGCCTGTCGTTATTCGCAATAATCAGGTTGGCTCCCTGATACATGCCAAAGGGATGAAACTGCTCATTAATCCGGAGCATTTCTTCCTGGTCTTCAACGGAAAAATCAAACCCGTCCTCACGGAGGTATTCGCATTCCTCTTTGCTCCATTTTCCGAGGCCCGCCTCAATCTCAAGGCCCCAGGGCTGGCTGGCAGGATTGCCGACAAAGAGTTCGTCCTCTCCGATAAAGATCGGGAACTGATCCAGCACGTTTCTCAGGGTCTGGCCTCTGCGGAGGATCGCGGGATATCCGGCGCATTCCGCTTCGGTTCGGGTGATGATTTTGAATTTTTCAATGCCGATGTGCTGGTAGTTTGTCTTAATTTGACGGTACATTCGCTGCAGTCTGTCTGTCATTGTTATATCCTCCGGTAACAACAATCTGTTTGTATTATACAGGAGCCCGGATTTCTTATGTATCAGCAGAGTGTTTGCCGAATGCAAACATCCGGTTTGTGCATTCAACCGGATGTTCATACTTTCAGCAGCTGTATTCGAAGCGTAATTCTGCTTCGTCCGCTATAAATAAAGGACCGGTTAGCCCGATCCCTGATGAAGAAGCCCCGGCAATTCCTTTTACCAGGAAAATACCATCCGGGAATATTCCTGAAGCGAATCCCGGAAAAGTCCTCTGTCTCCTTCAAACGGGTCGTTCTTTCTGCAGAACCAGGAACAGGCCGCCGATACTTCCGGCTGAACCGGCAGAAGCACGGTATTTTTGCAGAACTGAAGGATTGTATCCGCATAGCATTCTCTCACAAACATCGCGCAGATATTCTGATCGATGAACCGGGCGTTCTGCGAATTTTCCGTACTGTAAAAAATCGTCTCCGGGGCGAAGCCGTACCCGGCACATACGGCATTCAAAAGATTGATAAACGGATCCTGCGGCGCTGCCGCAACATACCGAAGCTCCCGGATATCCGTCCATCGGACGGCGCCTTTATCCGTAAGCGGATGTCCGGCATTGATCAGAAGCATAAGACGGCTGTACGGGCTGATGGTATGATAACAGAATTCCTCTTCTTCTTTAATATGGAAGAACAGACCGATATCGATATTGCCCTCCCGAACATCCGAGATCAGCTCCTGCCCGTCCTCTTTGATGACCAGCTTGCCTTTCACACCGATATCCGGATTCGCTTTCTGAAACTCGGTGATCCCGCTCTGGATCCCATGGCTGAACTTGCTGGTGCCGACGACGCCGACGGTTACGATTTCCTTCTGGTTTTCCCGGTATTCCCGGGCAAGCTCATCCAGACGGTCCACTGCCTTGCAGGCAAGAACCGCTTCCTCATAAAACATTTTTCCGAATTCCGTCGGCCGTACCCCGTTATAGTGGTTCTCGATCAGCTTGATGCCGATGGATTTTTCCAGCCGGTGAATCCCTGCGCCCATCCCCTGGGCTGTGATGTACAGATTTCTGGAAGCTTCCAGAATGCTTCCGTATTTGCAGGCCGCTATAAAATATCTGAGGTATTCCGTATTCATGCAGATCCCCGTTCAAAAACCCTTTTACTAAAAACAGAGTGATGCCAGTATTTTAACTATTTTATTGTACTCATCAAAAGAAGAAAATGCAACGATCACGAAAATCAGCGAATGATCTCAAAACCTCCACAGCATTATGTGCTGCCCCGGGTATTTAATCCAATGGATCATATTCCGGATAACTGGTTTACGAATTTGTTCATATAATTACGTATCATCAGTTGACAATTCTTCAATGACGAATTAAACTAATGTAAAGATAAAACTGCTTTAAGCATAGTAAAAAGAACCCCCCGAAGGTGCCTCTTCGAGGGGTTCCCGCTTTTTATACCCGTTGTTACAGGCATAAACAGCTGTGCTGGCTGCGAACAATCTATTCATCTCCATCCAGCCGCTTGCAAATGTAATATGCTATTACACTTGCTCCAACGGAGATTACAAAAGATAAGGCTGCTTTAAACATAGTTCTCACCCCCCATCCGGCGGTGGTTCCGCAGCAATAACAGGATATCATGCTGCGTGTAATGTGCAAATACGTTTAATGTAATGCCTTTACGTATTCTCTCGAGCCTTCGCCCCTCAAAACCTCCCCACATACTCAAACGCGTTTTCATAATGCCTCAGTTCCCCGTAATTAATCGCAATCACGTCAAACCGGAATCCGTACCTTTCCGTCAGGCCGTTTTTCATCCGGTAATAATCCGCGGTGGCGCAGATTTTTTTGCGTTTGGCAAAGGGGATGGCTTCCTCGCCGTAGCCGCTTTTTCCGCTGCTGCGGTATTTGACTTCTACGAAAACGATCGTATTGTCCTTACAGGCGATCCGGTCGATCTCTCCGAATTTGCAGTGAAAATTACGCTCGAGAATGGTATAGCCGCGATCGGTCAGCCACTGCTCGGCGGCCTCCTCCCAGATATTGCCGGTGGTTCTGGTGCTCATAGTGTCTCCTCCTGTTTTGCTAAGTGAAAAGATGCCGGAGAAATACCGGTATTGGAAAAAAAGCCTCTTGCGAGAAGAAACGGGTATAGAATTCGTGTAAAATTCAGACTTTAAAGGAAACAAACGCAGAAAAGAACTCTGCTATGACAGCTCCGGAAATCCGGACGCCTTAAAGTACTGCCAGGGCAGCCGCCCTGCGCAGTTCAGATAAATTTCGTAATGAACGTCCTTCTGTGGATTTCACAGGGGCCGTATTTTCGAATCGCTTCGATATGCTCCGCCGTGCCGTAGCCCTTATTGGAAGCAAAATGATATTCGGGATACATTTCGTCGAACTCTTCCATCATCCGGTCACGGAAGACCTTGGCGATGATGCTGGCGGCGGCAATGCTCTGGCTTTTGGAATCTCCCTTGATAATGGGCACCTGGGGGATCAGGATGTCCGGGATTGTCACGGCGTCGTTCAGAAGGCAGTCCGGCGCGATGGAAAGCTTATGGATGGCCTGGCGCATGGCTTCGTAGGTTGCCTGGAGAATATTGATTTCATCGATGCGCTGTTCGCCGATAATGCCGATGCCCACGGCTTCGGCTTTTTCCATGATTTCATCAAAAAGCTCTTCCCGGCGTTTTTGGGAAAGCTTTTTGGAATCGTTGATGTAAAGAATCCTCGCGTCCGGCGGAAGGATCACCGCTCCGGCAACCACAGGACCCGCAAGCGGTCCGCGGCCGACCTCGTCCACTCCGCAGATATGGCCGTACGCGGAATATTTCTTTTCGTAGAAAAGAAGGGTTTCGACGCGTTGTTTTTCTTCTTCCAGTCTTTTTTCACGCTTCAGCTGCGCTTCTTCTTTTTTTGTCATGCGTCTGCCTCATTCTGCTGCCGTTACTGCCGGTTTCGGGATCACATTTCCTCTTCCGGAAGCTCCAGCGAAATCCTTCCGAGCTTCCCGCTGCGGAACTCGTCCAGAAGAACCGCTGCCGCTTTTTCATAGGAAATCAGGCTGCCTTTGACCAGACAGCCGCGCCGGCTGCCGATTTCATAGAGAATGCCGGCGCCGTCCTTTGTTTCATCCGCGCCGTAGCGTTCCGTAAGAACGCCGGGATAATTCTCCTTTAAGAAATCGATCAGGAGCGCTCCCAGTTCCCCGATCCCGAGGATGTCGTCCCGGATCGAACCGATCATGGCCAGCCGCTCCCCGATGGCTTCATCTTCAAATTTCGGCCAGAGAATGCCGGGCGTATCCAGGAGCTCCAGGTTCTTTCCAAGGCGGATCCACTGACGGCCTTTTGTCACGCCGGGTTTATTGCCGGTTTTTGCCACCGCCTTCCCGGCATAGGAATTGATAAAGGTGGACTTGCCGACGTTGGGAATGCCCACGACCATCGCGCGGATCGGCCGGTTTTTGATTCCTCTTGCCGCATCCCTTTTCCGTTTTTCCGCGCAGGCTTTCTCCGTCAGGGCGGAAAGGGAACGGAAAGTGGCGGCTTTTCTCGCGTCTGCCGTCAGGACCGGGATCCCCTGGGCCTCATACCATTCCTTCCAGCGGCGGTTTGCCGCTTCGTCCGCCAGATCGGCCTTGTTCAGAATGACGAGACGGGCCTTTCCCGCAGCCAGCGATACAATGTCGGGATTGCCCGACGAACGGGGCGCGCGGGCATCCAGAAGCTCGATCACCAGATCCACAAGCTTCCTGTCTTCCTCCATCTGCCGTTTTGCTTTGGTCATATGACCGGGATACCACTGAATATCCATCTGTCTTTCCTTCTGTCCTGAAACGAAAAGGGTCCGAAAGGGACTGTCCCCTTCGGACCTGGGCCGCAGGGGACGGAGCAGGGGGGCGAAAGGGACTGTCCCCTTCGCTCCTAGATGCGTTCTATCGGTTCCAGCTTCAGCCACAGCGTGCCGAGGATCTGGTCACGGTCGATGTTGCCCACGTCCACATGCCGGCTGTCTTCGGAATTGTTCCGGGAATCCCCCAGGACAAAATATTCCGTGCCGCTCAGGGCAATCTCGTTTTCCGCCAGTCCGGCGTTCGCGATCGGGGGAAGATCGCGTTTTTCCACATACAGCTCCCCGTCAATATAAATCTGTCCGTCCCGGATCTGAACCGTTTCCCCGGGCAGTCCGATGACCCGGCGGACCTGATAGCCCGCCGCCGCGTCGCCGCCCTCCCGGTAAGCGATGATGTCGCCCCGTTGAATCCGTTTCAGGGCTTTGTCGGCGATATTGACCAGAACCTTATCCCCTTCCTTCAGCGTGGATTCCATTGCCTGGTCCGAAACGATCACACGCTGGCCAAAGGTGTAAACAAGCACAAAGGCCAGTACTACGACCACAGCCAGCTCCACGATCCAGGCAATGATATTTCTTGCCCTGGACCGCCAGAAATAGTCTTTCAAATAGGTTGGACGAAATCGAACCATCTTCCACCTCGTAAGGAAAGGCGCCGGAACGGGGATTTCCGGGCTCTTAATTAAAGGAAAGGGGACTGGTGTACCCCGGCCCCCGAAACAAAGGGCTCCGTTTGCAGGAGCCCCGAATGTTCTTATCTCAATTCCTTGACCTTCGCTGCCTTACCGACTCTGTCGCGCAGGTAATTCAGCTTGGCGCGGGCTACTTTACCGCGGCGGACCACTTCGACCTTCTCCAGATTCGGGGAATGCAGCGGCCAGGTCTTCTCGACGCCGACGCCGTTGGAGGTCTTGCGGACCGTGAAGGTCTCTCTGCTGCTTCCGCCCTGCTTCTTCAGAACAGTGCCTTCGAAAACCTGGATTCTCTCACGGGTTCCTTCCTTGATCTTCGCGTGGACACGAACGGTGTCGCCGACGGAGAACTTGGGAGGCTCGGCCTTCATCTGGGCAGCTTCGATGTTTTTGATAATCTCATTCATGACTTTGTTCCATGCCGCAGGCCTGTTGCCGTCCGCGCGGAAACCCTTCCTTGCGGGCAAGATTGAAAAACGCCTGCGAACAAACCTTTCCCGTCTGATTTTTCAACCTTATCTCTTATGTATACGTATGTCAGTCGGACTGACGACCGGATCTGCCTCATAATACAGATCCGCATGCCGGCGAACCGGCAAGGGTCATACCACCGATAAACGTGGAAGCGGACCATTATAAAGAACTGTTCCTTTCGGAGCAGCTTATTTATATTACATCAGCAGACGAAAAAAAGCAAGGGGAAACGTCATGAAAAATTCCGGGTTTATCTGGTTCTACTAATAATAGTATTATTTGGTTCTATTCTATTTGAAGGCCTTTTCCCCGGTCTCTTTTTCCCCTGTACTTTATCTCTTTCTTCCGCCCGTTTTTCCAAATTTTGTGCAGGATAAGGCGATAAACGCGCCGGTCAGTGTCCTGTTTTGCCAATTTTGCATCTGATCCTAATAAAAATATTCTTTTTGATACTTTTTATGGAATCAATCCGCGGGTACAATAGTACCATAATCAACCGCGGCAGGAACCGGACGGTTCAGCCGGTAATGAAATGAAATCAGACAGGGAGGATCAGTATTATGGATTTACATCTGAAAGACAAAGTCGTGCTTCTTACCGGAGGAACCGGTGGAATCGGAACCGCTATCATCAAGGCTTTCCTGAAAGAAGGAGCGAAAGTCGCTTTCTCCTCCACGAGTCAGGCAAAGATTGACGCCCTGCTTCCCACTCTGGAAGCTGCCGAAGGACAGGTTGCCGGCTTTATCGCAGATCTGAACAACGAAGAGGACATCCGCAGTTTTGTGGAGAACGCCAAAGCCCGTTTCGGCACTCTCGACATCGTTGTCCCCAACGCCGGCTATGAAGGAAAAGCGCTGCCCGTTCAGGACATGACCCTGGATATCTTCCAGAAAACCTATATGCTGAATGTCTATGCCGTCATGCTGACCCTGAAGTATGCCGCTCCGACCCTGATTGAGAAACAGGACGGCGCCGTAGTTGTGATCGCCTCTGCCGCCGCTTTTGAACCCACCGCCGGAAACAGCGCCTATGTTTCCTCCAAATATGCCGTTGCCGGTCTGACCAAGTGCGTCGCCATGGAGCTCGGCCCGGTGGGAATCCATGTCAACTACATCTGTCCCGGCCCCGTGGACACCCCGATGATGCTTCGGATTGAAAAAGACTTCTTCGGTGACAGCATGACCCACGAACAGGCCATGGAAATGCTCGCATCCAATTACGCAATGGACAAGCGTTACGCAAAGCCCGAAGAGATCGCCAACGCGGTCATCTATCTTGCTTCGGACGTTTCCGCTCACACCGCCGGCATGGGCATGCATATCGACTCCAAAGTCGCTGCTGCCTGCTGATACACGAAATCAGGGTCTGCCCTGATTTCTCCGACTCCCAGGCCGGTAAGGGTACGGCCGGCCCGGAGAAAAGGAGCCGAAGGGGGACAGTCCCCTTCGGCTCCTTTTTTCCCTGCCGTGGATCGAAGGGGGCGAAGGGGACTGTCCCCTTCGCCCCCTTCGGCCCCCTCCCGGTCTCAGATTCCATATCCATCCGGATAATGAATCCATTCCAGCGTCAGGCCGGCCGCGGGCGCGGTCGGGCCGGCCGCTTTCCGGTCCCTGGCGGCAAGTATGGCCGGGATGCAGTCTTCCTCCAGGTTTCCCTTTCCGATCTCCATCAGGGTGCCGGCGATGATCCGGACCATATTATAAAGGAACCCGTTCCCTGTCACGGAAAGAGTCAGAACCTCGCCTTCTCTGACAACGGAAATCTCCGTGATCGTCCGTACCGTTGTGGCGGCCTCGTGACCGGCCGCGGCGAAGCTGGCAAAATCCCGCTCCCCGGCCAGTGCCTGAGCGGCGCGGTTCATTTTTTCCTCATCCAGCGCGTGATAGCAGAAATGATAACCGGTCCGGCGAAGAGGATCCGGAAATGTGCGGTTTAAAATACGGTATTTGTAGTTTTTAACGGTACGGGCAAAGCGGGGATGAAAAGACGAAGGGACTTCCATGGAACCCTGAATGCGGATATCTTCCGGCAGGCGGGTATTCAGTCCGAAAGCATATTTTTCCCCGGGAATCCGGGTAAAGGTGTCGAAAACGGCAACGTTCCCCCGGGCGCACACTCCGGCGTCCGTGCGGCTGGCCGCCGAGATCCGAATGTCCTCTTCCAGCCATTCCGACAGCGTCCGGTTCAGAACCTCCTGAATCGTAATACCGTTGTCCTGGATCTGAAAACCGCAGTAAGCCGTACCGTCATACGCGACAGTCAACAGGATTCTCCGGCGTTTTCTGCCGTCCTTTTCCTCCGGGACCGAAATCCCCGGATCCGACGTTTCAATCATGCGGCCTCCCGGCTCTGAAGAATGATTTCGTACAGCGGTGTCTGCCGTGTTACCATCCGAATAAAACTCTCAGGACAATCACCAGCGCCAGTTCCGCGGCGATCACTCCAAAAGCGATCCAGTCGACGGAAGCGTAACGCAGCGGCTTCATCTGGGTCCGGCCCTTTCCTCCGTGATAGCACCGGGCTTCCATCGCCAGCGCCAGATCATTGGCGCGGCGGAATGCGGAGATGAAAAGCGGTACAAAGAGGGGAACCATGGCCTTGATCTTCTGGATCAGCCCGCCGTTCTCGAAATCCGCGCCCCGGGCCATCTGCGCCTTCATGATCTTATCCGTTTCATCCAGGAGAATCGGAATAAAACGCAGCGCAATGGACATCATCATCGCCATCTCGTGCACCGGGATATGAAAAACGCGCAGCGGCGAAAACAGCCGCTCCAGGCCGTCCGTCAGTTTGTTCGGAGTCGTCGTAAAGGTCAGCAGGGAAGCCCCCAGAATCAGGAACACAAGACGGATACCCATGAAGATCGCGGTTTTGATGCCCTCATAGGTGATCCGGAAAATCTTCCACTGAACGAGAACTTCTCCCGGGGTCAGGAAAACGTTCAGGGCCATCGTTATAATTAAAATGACCAGGACCGGTTTCAGTCCCTTGATCATATAAGGCAGCGGTACCTTCGACAGGATAATGACCGCAGCCAGAAAAGCCGCGCAGAACGCGTAGCCGATATTATGCACCAGAAACAGAGAAACGATAAACGAAACCGTTCCAATGATCTTGGTTCTCGGGTCCAGTCTGTGAAGCACGGACGGTGCCGGATAGTACTGGCCTATTGTGATATCACGGATCATATCGGATTATTCCTTTGCCGGTTCTTCCGGCGGTTCAGTGCCGTTTTCGGTTTTCCAGCGCCTTCAGAATCGACTCCTCCGCTTCTGAAACGGTGATCGCGTTTTCGTCCACATCGATCCCGGCGTTTTTCAGATCATGCATCAGGTAGGTGACCTGCGGCGCGGAAAGGCCGATTTTTTCCAGTTCCTGATAATGGGAAAAGATCTCCCTGGGGGTGCCGTCGTAGACCTTTTCGCCCCGGTTCATCACCACCAGGCGGTCCACATATTTGGCAACGTCCTCCATGCTGTGGGAAACCAGCACGACGCTGATCCCGATGGTATCCTGAAGGCCGTTGACCATATCGAGGATCTCGTCGCGGCCCTTCGGATCCAGTCCCGCAGTGGGTTCGTCCAGAATCAGGATGGTCGGATCCATGGCCAGCGCTCCGGCAATGGCAACCCTTCTTTTCTGACCTCCGGAAAGCTCGAAGGGAGACTTTTCGAAATACTCCTCCGACAGGCCCACCTTTTTCAGGGCTTCCTTCGCCTTCTCCAGGGCTTCCTCTTCCGTCAGTCCCTGGTTCTTCGGCCCGTAGCTGACGTCGCGGACCACGGTTGTCTCAAAGAGCTGATGATCCGGATACTGAAAGACCAGGCCCACATGGAACCGGAGCTTATGACGGTCGTAGCCGTCGGCCCAGATATCCTCTCCATTGTACAGCACACGGCCGGAAGTCGGACGCACCAGCCCGTTCAGGTGCTGGATCAGGGTGGACTTCCCGCTGCCGGTATGGCCGATAATGCCCAGGAACTGCCCGTCCGGAATCTCAAGGGAAACGTCCTTCACCGCCCGGATTTCATACGCGGTTCCTGCGCTGTAGGTATAATTGACATTTTCTAGAACAAGCGGCATAAGGCCTCCACCATTTCTTCGGTTGTAAGAATATCCGCCGGAATCTCCACACCTTTTTTCCGAAGCCGGTACGCCAGCTCCGTAACCTGCGGCACATCCAGGCCCAGCGCCTTCATATCCTCCACGCGGGAAAAGATTTCCCGGGGTTTCCCGGACATGGCGACGGTTCCCCGGTCCATGACATAAACATAATCGGCATCCGTCACCTCATTCATATAATGAGTAATGTGGATCACCGTTACGTGCTCCTCTTTGTTCAGGCGTTTCATCGCCTTCAGCACTTCCACCCGTCCCACCGGGTCCAGCATGGCAGTGGGCTCATCGAGAATAATGCATTTCGGCCGCATGGCCATTACGCCGGCAATGGCAACCCGCTGCTTCTGGCCTCCGGACAGCTTCGACGGGGAATGCGTCCGGTATTCGGTCATGCCGGTGGCGGCAAGGGCCTCATCCACGCGGTTCCAGATTTCTTCCGTCGGCACGCCGATGTTTTCCGGTCCGAAGCCCACGTCCTCTTCCACCACCGAGGCGATAATCTGGTTGTCCGGATTCTGAAAGACCATGCCGGCGCTCTGGCGGATATCCCAGAGCCGCGCGGGGTCCGTCGTATCATATCCCCCCACCAGAACGGTGCCGCCCGTCGGGGTCAGCAGCGCGTTCAGATGTTTGGCAAAAGTGGATTTCCCGGAACCGTTGTGCCCCAGCACCGCGATGAACTGGCCGGGTTCCACTTCCAGATTCACGTCATGCAGCGCAACGACCGTATCCCCCGCGTTGTCGTCCTCGTCGTATTCCACATATTCATAACGGAGGTTCTGCGTCCGGATGATCGGCTCTACTCCTGCGTCTGTATCCGTTCTTCTATGATCTTCCATATTTCATCTCTTCCCTGACGGGTCTGGGCGGAGAAGGGAATCAGCGGGGTTTCTGCCGAAAGCCCCAGGCCCTTTCTCACGGCTGACAGCTGTTTCTGTATCTGGCTGCGTTTGATTTTATCCAGCTTTGTGGCAATGATGACCGGTTCACGCCCGGAAGCGATGATCCACTCCGCCATCATTTTATCATCCTTTGTGGGATCGTGACGGATATCCACCAGCAGGAAAACCGCTTTCAGATGGGGCGAAGAGGTCAGATACCGTTCGATCATCTTTCCCCACTGGGCTTTTGCCTGCAGATTGGCTGCCGCGTATCCGTATCCCGGAAGGTCCACCAGGTAAAACCCGTCGTTGACGTGATAAAAGTTCAGCGTCTGGGTTTTTCCGGGCACCGAGCTGGTCCTGGCCAGGCTTTTCCGGTTCAGAAGGCCGTTGATCAGGGAGGATTTCCCCACGTTGGAACGGCCGGCAAAGGCGATTTCCGCCTGACCGGTGTCCGGCAGCGTGCTGGTGACGCCGCAGACAATATCCAGTTCCGCCTTTTTGATGATCATCCGGCTTTCCCGTTTTCCTTCCTGTCCGAAACCAGGGCGGTTTCCAGTACCTGCTTCATTTCCGTTACATAGACGACGGTCATGCCGCCGGTGATTTCTTCTTCCATTTCCGCCACGTCGGGACGGTTCTCATCCGGGACGATCACCGTATAAATGCCGGCCTTTTTCGCCGCAAGCATCTTTTCCTTC
>CADBNG010000350.1 GCA_902795985.1 uncultured Lachnospiraceae bacterium | reverse complement strand
CTGGTCGCTGATCAGCCGGCCCAGAAGCCTCATCTCCCGGGTGAGCAGGACCGTACAGAGGATCACGGTTCCGAGATCCGCAAGGACGAAAGCGTACATGATGCCGTCCACGCTGATGAAAAGGGGCAGGATGAAAAGCAGCGGGATCATGAAAATAAACTGACGAGAGATCGTCACCAGCATGGCGTACCGCGATTTGCCGACGGACTGGAAGTAGGAATTGGTGGTCATCTGGACGCCGAGGATGAAGATCAGGATCGTCATCGTACGGAGGGCATGGACCGCGAATTCGTTGTACAGGGCGTCTTCCTGACCGAAGATGGAAATGACCTGCTGCGGGAAAATCTGCATCACGAGCATGCCGGCCACACCGATGATGGTCGTTACGATCAGGCTGTATTTGACCAGTTCCTTCACGCGGTCATATTTGGCCGCGCCGAAATTGAAACTGAAGATCGGCTGCGCGCCGATGGAGGTTCCGAGAATCAGGGAGAACATGATCGCGTTGATCTTCATGACGATGCCGAAGACCGCCAGGGGGATCTCGGCGCCGTAGATTGTCTGGGAGCCGTAGCGGATCGACTGATTGTTGATGATGACATGCACGAACAGGTTGGAGACCTGGGTCAGGAAAGAGGGAAGTCCGAGCAGCGCGATGCCTTTGATGATCCCGGCATCGGGCCGCAGATTGGACAGCTGCAGTTTGATGGTCTTAAACCGCCGGAGATAGGCGGCGGCAATGCAGAGCGTCAGGAGCTGGCCGAGGATCGATGCCAGCGCGGCGCCTGCGACGCCCATTTCCATCGGGAAAACGAACAGATAGTCCAGGATCACGTTCAGGATCGCGCCGGCAAGCATACTGATCATGGCATAGCGCGGGTTTCCGTCCACACGGATCTCGTCGTTGATCATGACGCCGATGGTCACAAAGGGGACGCCGATCGTATAGATCCGGGCATAGCTGACCGCATAGGGGAGGATGATATCCGTTGCGCCGAATGCTCTCAGGCACGGAACCAGAAAGACCTGGGCGATCGTCAGCAGGACAACGCCTGCGAGCACAGCCAGAAGCAGGCCGTTGCCCAGCGTGCGGTCGGCCCTGTCCTGTTCCCTCCGGCCGAGACAGAGGCCGGTGTTGGCGGCGGAACCGACAGCGATCATCAGTCCGATGGCCATGAAGATGGTGACAAAAGGAAAGGTTACGCTGGTCGCGCCGTTGCCGAGATAGCCGATCTTCTGACCGATGAAGATCTGATCGACCATATTGTAGACGGAATTGACCAGCATGGATATAACGGAAGGAATCGCAAACTGGCGAAGCAATTTCGGAATCGGCACAGTGCCGAGTATGTTTTCTTTAGCAGCCATAATGAATCCTGTCTTGAAAAACTAATGTTTTTTCTATCATAATGGTTTTACAGTGAAAAGAAAAGAGGAATCGGCATACAGCCGCCGGGAAAGAGGAAAAATGATCTATCTGATGCGACATGGCCAGACAGCCGGCAATAAGGCCCGGATTCTGCAGGGGAGGGCGGAGATCCCGCTGAATGAAACCGGCAGGAATCAGGCGGAAAACGCCGGAAAATGGTTTCGGGAACAGGGCATTCGTTTTGACCTGGTTTTTTCCAGTCCGCTTGGCCGGGCGCGGGAAACCGCCGCGATTGCCGCGCCGGGAGTACCGGTCCGGATTGACGGCCGCCTGATTGAAATGCATTACGGACCGTATGAAGGCATGAGCCTTGAGAACCCAAGGCCGGAGGTCCTGGCCTTTTTTAAGGATTTTGCCCATAATCCGGAGCCGGAGGGCATGGAGCCGCTGGAAGAGATTGTCGGAAGGGCCGGGGCGTTTCTGGAAGAAATCTTCCCGCTGGCGCAGGAAAAGACCCTTCTGATCGCCACCCACGCGATCGCCATGAAGGGGGCGCTGGAGTATTTAACGCCCGGTTCCGACGGCGCTTACTGGTCGAAATTTGTCGCGAACTGCGCGGTCTTCCGGGTGGAGGTTACGCCGGAAGGATACGGCGTGCCGGAGCAGGTGATGTAAGAAGGGCTGGCGCAGCGGCAGGGAAGCCGGGACTTTTGGCAGGGAAGCCGGGTCCTTTGACAGGGAAGCCGGGACCTGTAACACGAAAGCCGGATCCTGTAAATGAATAAAGGCCGGTATTCATTATAACAGGTATCTGCGCAGCATACGAACCAGACCATCGGTGTTCAGCGGGACTGCGTTTGATTCAAAAGAATAAAGGAGTCCGTCACCGAACCAGAATCCGTTCCGTTCATACGCGAGGATTTTCCGGATCGTTTTTGCGGAATAGTCCGGCTCGTCCATTCGCCCGAAATGTTCATAATAGAATGTCCGGCGTGTCCGCACGTTTAAAAGAGTGAAGTCGGGGAAAACGGTTCCGTGCCCTTTCAGCGAAAGGGCGGTTTCATACAGATAAGGGATTCCCAGTGCAGACAGTTCGTCGGCAATGATCTTTTCAGATTTGGAGCGTACCGCTTCGTTTTGATGAGTCAGGATATCATCTGTCAGGGGCATGTCGTTGGCATAAGGCGGATGGCGGGATTTCCATTCTTCAATGAAATCTTCATCCTCCGGGCGAAGGGGGATTACAAGTTCTTTTCGGGCTTTCGGCAGACTTGCATAGATCCGCATTATGATATCCGGATTATAACTCTTCATAAAGTTCCGGAGTTTTTTAAGAGCGGGATCCAGATGGTACAGGATCCTGGCATAATAGTCTTTCTGTACCAGCTGCCGGATCAGCGCCTTCTTTTCCGGACCGGCATATTGTGCCGGTTTTGTTTCATCTTCTTCAGCAATCAGAAATTGAGTATATTTGCGTCTGCAGGGGTGTATCGTCACCCGGCCTTTTGGCGCAGTGCGCAGGAAAGAGGCAGCCTGATCGGCATAGGACATCCATTCCTGTTCTTTTTGCTGCAGAAGTGTCATTAAATCGTCCATTTTTTTCTCCTATCGTAGCAGGGTGAATTGAATGATCAGGAAAATGTTTTACAAACGGCGGAACCATCCGGAAATTGGAGGATAATTACTGTTTGTGAAGAGAAAACGGTCTGGCAAACAGTAAAAATGTCGGGAAAGGGGAACCGGATTACTGTCTGCGGAGAGGAAAAGCTTTTACAAACAGTAAAGAGAGCCGGGCGATGGAATAAGATTACTGTTTGTGAAGAGAAAATGGTCTGGCAAACAGTAAAATGCCAGGAGAGGCGAAGGCGGATTACTGTCTGTGGAAAAGAAATGCTGATACAAACAGTAAAGCCAACCGGAAAACACTGTCTGCGAAAAGAAATCATTAATTGATTGATTAATATTATATCAAATCGGACGGAAAAACGCAACAAATTCGGATAAACGGCAATAACAGCATCTGCTTCAGATCCGTAATCCATTGAACCGATGTCCTGAAAAGTCCGGGCGGAAAGCCGTTTTCTTTTGACGGAAAAAGGAAACGCTGCCGAATCCGGGGGACATTGGGCATAATGCTGAAAAAATTGTGAATTATTTAACAATATAACATTGACAATTATTTAACAATCGATTTAAATACTCGATGATACTGCAATACGGGACCGGCGGGTGAGGAAGCGCAGCGGTCCTGGAATTATTGTTGAAAGGGGTAGCTATGGGCAAACTGAGTGACGCCGCCGAGCGGACGATCATGGAAATCTGCGGGCGTTATAAGGATGAAAAAACACCGCTGATGATGATCCTCAGCGATATTCAGAATGAGTATGGTTACATACCGCTGGAGGTGCAGGAAATCGTTTCCGCACAGACCGGGCTTTCAGTGGCGGAAATCTATGGAGTGGTGACCTTCTATTCATTTTTTTCACTGGAGCCGAAAGGAAAATACGTGATCGGATGCTGTCTGGGGACGGCGTGTTATGTCAAAGGCGCGCAGCAGGTGATCGATAAATTTTCGGAGATCCTGAAGATCCGTCCGGGTCAGACGACAGAGGACGGAATGTTTACGCTGGATGCGCTGCGGTGCATCGGCGCCTGCGGAATCGCTCCGGCGGTGATGATTTCCGGAACGGTTTATCCGAAGGTCACCGTGGACCAGGTCCCGGCGCTGATCGAGGAATATCGGACGAAGGAGGGAGCGGCATGATTCAGACACTGGAGCAGTACAACGAAATGTCCGGACAGTGCACGCAGGTCCTGACCGACAAGCTGACCGGCAATGACGGAAAGCGGCACATCGTTCTTTGCGGCGGTACCGGCTGTCTTTCCTCGAAATCCGATAAAATCAAAGAAAAATTTGAACAGGTTCTGAAAGAAAAAGGCGCGGAGGACAAGGCCACGGTCAATCTGGTGGGGTGCTTCGGCTTCTGTTCCCAGGGACCGTTTGTGAAAATTTATCCGGAAGACACGTTATACCGTCTGGTCACGATGGATGACGTGGAAGAGATCGTTGAAAAGGATATTCTGGGCGGAGGCATCGTGGACCGCCTGCTGTATACCGAACCGCTGACCGGCGCGAAGGTCGCGAAGCAGGACGATATCAATTTCTATAAAAAACAGCGCCGCATCGCGCTGTACGGCTGCGGAATCATCAATCCCGAAAAGATTGAAGAAGCGCTCGGCATGGAGGCTTTTAAGGGATTGAAAAAAGCTCTGTCCATGACGCAGCAGGAGGTCATCAATGAAGTGCTGGCCTCCGGCCTTCGCGGACGCGGGGGCGGCGGCTTCCCCACCGGCCGGAAATGGCAGTTCGCCCTGGATCAGGAAAACGATGAAAAATACGTGGTCTGCAACGGCGACGAGGGCGATCCCGGCGCGTTTATGGACCGTTCGATCCTGGAAGGAAATCCCCTGGCGGTCATCGAAGGCATGATGATTGCCGGATACGCGATCGGTGCGAAGAACGGCTATTTCTATGTCCGCGCGGAGTACCCGGTTGCGGTGCGCCGGCTGCGCATCGCGATTCAGCAGGCGGAGGAAACGGGCCTTCTGGGCGACCATATTCTCGGCACGGATTTCTCATTCCGGTGTCATATCCGTCTCGGAGCCGGCGCGTTTGTGTGCGGAGAAGAAACAGCCCTGCTGAATTCGATTGAAGGAAAACGCGGCATGCCGCGTCCGCGCCCGCCGTTCCCGGCAGTCTCCGGGCTGTGGGGCAAACCCACAATCGTGAACAACGTGGAATCCCTGGCCTGCGTGCCTTATATTCTCCGGAACGGGGCGGAGCAGTTTGCTTCGGTCGGAACGGAGCGTTCCAAGGGCACCAAGGTGTTCGCCCTGGGCGGAAAGGTCAACAACGTCGGCCTGGTTGAAGTCCCCATGGGCACGACGCTGCGGGAGCTGATTTATGATATTGGCGGCGGAATTCCGGGAGGAAAGAAATTCAAGGCGATCCAGACCGGCGGACCCTCCGGCGGCTGCCTGACCGGAGATTTCCTGGACGAGCCCATCGATTTCGACAACCTTGTGGCGAAAGGTTCCATGATGGGATCGGGCGGCGCGATCGTGATGGATGAAGACAACTGCATGGTTGACGTGGCGAAATTCTATATGGAATTTATTTGCGACGAATCCTGTGGAAAGTGCACTCCCTGCCGCATCGGGACGAAGCGGATGCTGGAGATCCTGACCCGGATTACGGAAGGAAAAGGGAAACCGGAAGATCTCGATGAGCTGGAGGAACTGTCCGATACCGTAAAAACCAATTCCCTGTGCGCGCTGGGCCAGACGTCGGCCAACCCGGTGAATTCCACTCTGCGGCATTTCCGGGAGGAATACCTGGCGCATATCGTGGATAAAAAATGTCCCGCGCATATCTGCAAGAACCTGATGGAATATTATATCGATCCGGATAAGTGCATCGGCTGCGGCAAATGCGCAAAGAGCTGTCCGGGGGACGGCATCACGCGGACCGACTATATTCCGGAAGGACACAAACTGGCGTCCATGGCCATTGATCCGGAAAAATGCGTAAAATGCGGCTCCTGTGTTTCGACTTGCAAGTTCGCCGCGATCGGGAAACGATAGGAGGAAGCGGAAATGTCAGAAATCAATATTGTTATTGAAGGAATACCCTATCGCGTAGAAGAGGGGATTACGATCCTTGAAGCGGCAAAGCGGTGCGGCTACATGATTCCGACACTCTGTACTTACAATAAAGGCGAATGCAACCGGGGCTCCTGCCGGGTATGCCTGGTGGAAGCCACCGGCGCGAGAGGGCTGGTCGCAAGCTGCGTGTACCCGGTATCGGAAGGAATGGAAATCCGGATTTCCTCCCCGAAAGCGACTCTGGCGCGCCGGCGCAGCGTTGAACTGCTGCTTTCCAATCACAACGTAAACTGCCAGCAATGCGTAAAGAACGGCAACTGCGAGCTGCTTCACGTGGCGAATATCACGGGCGCCAGAGAAGGGGCGTTCCAGGGGGAAAAGACCCCTACGACGCTGGACGTGCTGGCCCCCGGACTGATCCGCGACACGTCAAAATGTGTTCTGTGCGGACGCTGCATCGAACGCTGCAAGAGTGCCCACGGACTGGGAATCCTCGGGTATGAGAACCGGGGATTCAAGGCCATTGTGGCCCCGGCGGAAAACCGTTCCTTTGCGGATTCCCCCTGCATCCAGTGCGGCCAGTGTGTGAACGTCTGTCCCACCGGAGCGCTGCTGGAGCATTCGGAGATCGATAAGGTGGACGATGCCTTCCGTGCGGGGAAACATGTGATTGCCCAGGCCGCTCCGGCCGTAAGGGCTTCCCTCGGAGAAGAATTCGGGATGCCGGTCGGCACTCCCGTAACGGGCAAGATGATCGCCGCGCTTCGCAGACTGGGATTCGAAAGGGTTTACGATGTGAATTTCGGCGCGGATCTGACCATCATGGAGGAAGGAACCGAACTGCTCGGCCGGATGCGGAACGGAGGGGTGCTGCCCATGATCACTTCCTGCTCGCCTGGATGGGTCAATTACGCGGAATACAATTACGCGGATCTGCT
>CADBNG010000349.1 GCA_902795985.1 uncultured Lachnospiraceae bacterium | reverse complement strand
TTTTTCCCGGGATGACCGATCATGAAGGTATAGGCCGTCTTCAGGCTGGCAAAACGGGATTCGTCATTTCCCGGCGTTTTCTCAAACATCGAATGCTTCAGATGGACAACTTCGTCATGGGAAAGCACCAGCATGTACCTTTCGGCAAAAGCGTAGGTCATGGAGAAGGTCATTTCATTGTGGTGATATTTCCGGAACAGGGGATCCTGCTTCAGATAGCCCAGGAAATCATGCATCCAGCCCATATTCCATTTGTAGGTGAAGCCGAGCCCGCCGTCTTCGGGCCTTCCTGTTACCTTCGGCCAGTCCGTAGAGTCCTCGGCGATCATCATGACGCCGGGGTTTCGGGAATCCATCACGGAATTCAGATGCCGGATCATTTCAATCGCCCCCAGATTTTCCTTTCCGCCGTACCGGTTGGGAATCCAGGCGCCTTCAGGCCGGGCATAATTCAGATACAGCATGGAGGCCACGGCGTCCATACGCAGGCCGTCCACATGATACTGCTCCACCCAGAACAGGGCATTGGCAATCAGGAAGTTGGAAACCTCCGGTCTTTCATAATTGAAAATCTTCGTGCCCCATTCCGGATGCTCGCCCTGACGGGGATCCGCGTGTTCATAAACGGCCCTTCCGTCAAAATTCGCCAGCCCCTGTTCGTCTTTCGGAAAATGGGCCGGTACCCAGTCCAGTATTACGCCGATTCCGTGTTTATGCAGATAATTAACCAGATATTTAAACTCATCCGGCGTTCCGTAGCGGGAGGTCGGCGCATAATACCCGGTGACCTGGTAGCCCCAGGAGGCGTCCAGCGGGTGTTCGGCGATCCCGATCAGTTCGATGTGCGTATAACCCATTTCCCTTACGTAATCCGTAATCTCATGGGCAAAACGCATATAATCGTAGAACCCGGTCTTTTCGGCAACGGTATAATCCTTTCTCCAGGAACCGATATGGACCTCATAAACCGAGATGGCCCGGTCCTCCTTTTTCGCCCGTTCCTCTATCCAGTCCTCATCCTCCCAGGCATAGGAGCGCATTTCGTAAATCCGGGAGGCGGTTTCCGGCCGCATCTCCGCCCAGAACCCGTAAGGATCCGCGCGGTAAACATATCCGCCCGAGGGAGTTTCGATACAGTATTTATAGGACTGACCCGGTTTCGCGCCGGGGATAAAGCATTCGTACACCGCGCTGTCCGGGGCTTTGCTCATCGGCTCCGCGTACAGATCCCAGTTGTTGAACGCGCCGATAACCCGCACGCTCCTCGCGTTCGGAGCCCACACCGCAAAAGAGACGCCCTGCTGTCCGTTTTTTTCACAGACATGGGCGCCCAGTTTTTTATAAATCTCATAATGAGTCCCACGGCCGAACAGATACCGGTCGAGGGAAGTAACGAAACGATCTTCTTTCGGAGGGGCCGCGGGGGAGTTTCCTTGCTTTTTCATAATTAATCCTCCAAAGCTTTTCAGCAGGTTCCATCCATTTTGAACAGTTCGCAGGCGTTATTCCAGGTGCTCCGGATCACCTCTTCCTTCGAAAGGCCCTTGATCTCTCCGATCTTCTCCGCGACGGAAGGAAGATAAAGAGAACAGTTTCTCTCTCCCCTGTGCGGTTCGGGCGCCATATACGGGCAGTCCGTTTCCAGCAGAAGGCGGTCCAGAGGCGCGTATTCAACGGTTTCAATCAGTTTCCGGGCATTTTTAAAGGTCACAACCCCGCCGATGCCCAGATAGAAACCCATGTCCAGAAAGATCTTCGCAATCTCTCTGGAATAGGAAAAGCAATGCATCACGCCGCCGATCTCCCGGAAGTCATTTTCCCGGGCGATGGCAACGGTATCTTCGGCCGCGTCCCGGGAGTGGATAATCACCGGCAGGCCTTCTTCCCTTGCCATCTGGGCCTGGGTTTCAAACCAGAAGCGCTGCTGCTCCGGATTGTCCTGATCCCAGTGATAATCCAGCCCGATTTCCCCCACCGCCACGCATTTTTCATGCCGGCAGAATATCCGGAGGGCTTCCAGGTCCGCCCCGGTCAGCTCCCGGATGTCGCTGGGATGAATTCCGGCCGAAGCATAGACATACGGAAACTTTTCGCAAAGCTCCCGGACCGGCTGCAGGTCTTCCATATCGGCCATGACTTCAACCACCCGTCCGATGCCGGCTTCCGGAAGAGACGCGATCAGCTCCTCCCGGTCCCCGTCAAAACGGGCGTCACAGTAATGGGCATGGGTTTCAAAGATCATGTCTTCTTACTCCGCCCTTCAGTCTTCCGTAATACCGGCCCGTTTTTTTACTTCTTCCAGGTCCAGCCGGGCAAACAGGATCTGAGGCTTTTCGATGACTTTATTGCCGTTCGGATAAAGCCCGAAGCGGTCCAGGTCGGAATAGTCCCGGATCTGCGTATTCAGCTGTTCCATGATCCTACCGCTGGTTTCCGGCATAAACGGCATCAGCAGGCTTGCGCCGATGGTGATGCTTTCCGTCAGGTTGTAAAGCACCTCCGCCAGACGGTCTTTTTTCGCTTCATCCTTTGCCAGAACCCAGGGCATGGTCTCGTCAATGTATTTGTTGCAGCGCTTGAAAAGCGTCATGATTTCGGAAATGGCGTCCGCGGCCCGGAGATTCTTCATCTTCTCTTCCACCGCCTGCGCTGTTCCGGCCGCCAGCGTCTTCAGCTCGTCGTCGAACTCCCCGGCAGCTCCTGTGGAAGTGACCGTTCCGCCGAAATATTTGTTCGTCATGGAAATGGTCCGGTTCACCAGATTGCCCAGGGTATTGGCCAGATCGGAATTCATCCGCTCCACCATCAGCTCCCAGGTGATGGTGCCGTCGTTTTCAAACGGCATCTCATGCAGCACGAAATAACGGACGGCATCCACGCTGAACACGTTCGCCAGATCATCCGCGTAAAGGACGTTGCCTCTGGACTTGCTCATCTTCGATTCGCCCTGCAGCAGCCAGGGATGGCCGAACACCTGCGTCGGCAGTTCTTCCTCCAGGGACATCAGGAAAATGGGCCAGTAAATGGTATGGAAACGGATGATGTCCTTTCCGACCAGATGAAGGTCCGCCGGCCAGTACTTTTTGTACCGTTCCGAAGAATTCCCGTCCGCGTCATAGCCGATACCCGTGATATAGTTTGTCAGCGCGTCCAGCCAGACGTAAACCACATGATCCGGATCAAAATCCACCGGAATGCCCCATTTGAAGGACGTTCTGGAAACGCACAGATCCGTCAGGCCCGGAAGCAGGAAATTGTTCATCATCTCATTTTTCCGGGAAACCGGCTGGATGAACTCCGGATGGGTATTGATATGCTCAATCAGCCGGTCGGCATATTTGCCCATATTGAAGAAATAGGCCTCTTCCTTCGCCGCGTGGACTTCGCTTCCGCATTCCGGACATTTGCCGTCCTCCAGCTGGGAAGCGGTGTAGAAGGCCTCGCACTCCTTGCAGTACATGCCTTCATAATAGCCTTTGTAGATGTCGCCCTTCGCATACATCTTCTTAAACATCTTCTGGACCTGGGCAACGTGGTCGTCGTCGGTCGTGCGGATGAATTTATCGTAAGAGACGTTCATCGCGTCCCAGACGGAACGGACCGTTCCGGAGATTTCATCCACATACTCTTTCGGGGTTTTTCCCGCTGCTTTTGCGCGGTCTTCGATCTTCTGACCGTGTTCGTCCGTACCGGTCTGGAAAAAGACGTCATACCCCTGATAACGGCGGAAACGGGCTATGGAATCCGCCAGGATCGCTTCATAGGTATTGCCGATGTGCGGTTTGCCGGAAGTATAGGCAATGGCCGTCGTCATATAGAATTTTTCATTTTCATGCGTTTTCATTATATCCGTTCCTTTTTCTTCTCATTCCGGCCGGTAGGTTTTTACGACCTTCGCGACCATCTTTTTGATATCCGGGTCATGGGCGTAAGCCGCCGACATGAGCAGGCGCAGATTGTTGATGAAACTGTCCTCGTCGAACTCCAGCGGATGGCCGATATAAATCAGCTTGTTGGCTGTCATGGTCATGCCTTCTTCGTCCATCAGTTTTTCTTCGTACATCTTTTCGCCCGGGCGGAGGCCGACGTATTTGATTTTGATATCCACGTCGGGCGTCAGGCCGGAAAGCCGGATCAGGTTGCGGGCCAGCGTCACGATGCGGACCGGCTCCCCCATATCCAGGACGAAAATCTCGCCGCTCTTGGCATAAGCGCCGGCCTGGAGGACCAGGCTCACCGCCTCCGGGATCGTCATGAAATAACGGGTAATCATGGGGTGCGTGACGGTTACGGGACCGCCCTCTTCAATCTGCTTCTTGAACAGAGGGATTACCGAACCGTTGCTTCCCAGTACATTGCCGAAACGGACGGCCGCGAACTGGGTATTGGCATAATTCAGTACGCCGGAGAAAAGGACGTCCTTTTCCCCGTGCAGGGAAAGCTCCTTGAGCTCCACGGTCCTGCCCGCTTCGATCTTCCGGGCAAAGGTCTGGATGATCATCTCGCACAGCCGTTTGCTGGCGCCCATGATGTTGGTCGGATTGACCGCCTTGTCCGTGGAAATCAGCACGAACTTGCGGCAGCCGTGGGTGACCGCGGCAAAAGCCGTTTTATAGGTCCCGATCGCGTTGTTTTTAATCGCTTCCCAGGGACTGTCCTCCATGAGCGGGACATGTTTGTGGGCCGCTGCATGGAATACCACGTTCGGCCGGTAGGTTTCAAAAATCTGCTTCAGCCTGCGGCTGTCGCGGACCGAACCCACGATGGCCTCGAAATCCAGATTCGGCATGTTGCGCTTCAGCTCCTGCTGGATTTCGTAAAGATTGTTTTCGTAAATGTCCAGGATAACCAGCTTGCGGGGATTGTGGGAGGCGATCTGCCGGCAGAGCTCGCTGCCGATGGAACCGCCGCCGCCCGTAACCAGTACGACCCGTTCGCTTAAGTCTTCCAGAATCTGCTGGGTATCCACCACGGTGGGCTCCCGTCCCAGCAGGTCCTCCACGTTGACGTCCTTGATTTCGTTAATGCTGAGTTCCTCATTAACGATCTGGTAAATCCCGGGAACGGTCTGCAGCTTGCAGTTGGTCTGGCTGCAGATATCCAGGATTTCCTTCTTCTCCTTCGGCTCAAGGGTGGGGATCGCCAGGATAATCCGGTCGATGTTGTACTTCTCCACGTTTTCCGGGATGGTATCCCGGCCGCCCGCGATCAGGACATCGTCAATATACCGGTTCCATTTATTGGGATTGTCGTCAATAAAGCATTCCACCGTCGCCCGGACGTGCGTGCCTTTGCGGATCTCACGCAGCAGGGACTGGCCGCCGTTTCCCGCGCCGATGATCATCGTGCGGGAGATGTTTTCCTCCTGCTGCCGGCTCTTGTCCCCGGTATCCAGACGGCTGTTTCTTCTTGTATACAAAAGGATCCGGTAGGCAAAGCGGATGGCCAGCGTCAGCGCGTACTGGGCGACAATGCCGCCGATATAGTACGAAATCGGCATCCGCTGAAACAGGAGGGTGATTCCGACCACATGCGCGGCTCCGGTAATCACCGTGGCGATGGAAACACGGGCGACGTCATCAAAGCTCGCGTACCGCCATACGCTCCGGTACATCTTAAAAAGCACAAAAATGATGATGCAGAGCACGATATGGATCGGGATGTACTTCATGTAGGCCTTCAGATAGACTTCGTCGATCTTGGAATACATGCAGTCAAACCGCACCCAGAGCGCCAGGAAATACGCCAGGGCAATGGCCACAATATCATAAATCACCAGAAAGATGTTAATGATCTGCCAGTGCTGGACGCCGGTATGCCATTGTTTGGTCTTTTTCTGTTTATCCGCCACTTTTACTGCCTCTTTGCCTTTTCAGAGCGTTTGTCAGTTCCCGGAAAGAACCTCCTGGATCTTTGCCTTCGCATTGTCGACCGTGCTCCAGTCCGGAACCATGACGTCATTGGCGTCGCCAAGGGAATAACAGTAATCCCAGGCTCCGGCGCCGTCGACCTGAATGGATTCGACTTCCCAGCTGGCTCCGTCGTCCAGCTGCATCTTCACAACCGCTTCCATATCCTCAACGGAAATATTCGTAACCACATACTGGGTAACGGCGTTCAGGACTTCATTAAAGTGCGTGATCATATCCGGGGATGTGACCTTCTGGATAATCGCGCTGATGACCTTCTGCTGGTTCATTCCGCGGGCCCGGTCGCCGCCGGGAAGGCTCATCCGCTCACGGGAGAACTGAAGGGCCGCATTGCCGTCCAGGTAGTTCTCGCCCGCGCTGAAATAATATCCTTCCAGTTCGAACTCGTAATCCGAATTGACCGTGATGCCGCCGAGGGCATTCACGACGTTAATTACGGAATTGAATCCGACCTTTACGTAATAGTTCAGATCGATTCCGAACAGGGAATTCATGGTCTGAATGCTGCAGTCCACGCCGTAGTATCCGCAGTGGGTGATCTTGTCCGGATAATTTGTATCGCCCCAGAGATAGTAATAATAGTCTCTCGGAATATTGATCAGCAGAACCTTCTTCGTATTCGGATTAACGGCAATAACCATATTAACGTCCGAATTTCCCACATCCGCTACGATTTCCTCGCCGCGGGTGTCCATACCGGTCAGATAAACCAGGAACGACTCGCCGGTCACGTCTTCCACCGGTTTTACCGAAGGAGCGGTACGGGCCGCCGGAACAACCGCTGAGGTTTCCGCGGCATCTTCGCCATCATCCACACTCTGGGTAACGTCCAGCTTGCACAGAAGCTCCGCCCAGTCTTTAAACGAAGAATCGTTGTCGGAGATCGCCGTCTCGAATCCGGTATTCACCAGGATCGCGTCGGTGTCCCCGTCGCGAAGGGAGTTGATCAGCGGCATGATTCCCACAAAACGGCTCTCTATGGGCGCTTCGTTATATTCTTCCTGAAGCTGTGCCAGCGCGAGAGCTACATTTTCGTCGTCCATACGGTCCAGAACGCCGAACGTTTTACCCTGCAGCTGTCCCAGATCGGTATATCCGTCCGTCTTGCGCACATAAACATTCATCGAAGAAACCACGCGTTTCACTGCCGTCGAACCGGCAGCCTGCTGCTGTTCCACTTTCGCGGTCTCCGTCACCTGATGAAGCTTGTTTTCGGTATTCCGGATAAAGAACACCACAAACACCGCGGCGGCAATCACCACGATACTCAGGATCAGGCTGAAGATGCTCCGGGTTTTCAGGCTTTTCCCGCCGGAAACCAGAATAACCTGCAGCGCGATCAGAAGAACGGATCCGCCGATCACAATCCCGAGATATTTCATCGGAAGAATGTTGTTCAGCACCAGACAGGTAAGAACAAGGGCAGCCGCCTCCACAATGATCAGGATGCGAGCGATCATGGCGGGGGCGCCGCCGCCTGAATGGCTTTTTTCTGTATTCATTTATGCAACCTCCTGTAGAGCAGTATCCAAAAAATACGCAATAGATTCTATATTATATAATATTTATAGAAAAATGAAAAGAGGGGAATCCTCCCCTCTTTTTCACCCGAAATACCGCTCCGCATGTCCCGTTCCGGATCAGTCGCCCCGGAGCGCTTCCATATAGCCCAGAAGCCTTGCCCGGGTTTTCGGGCCAAGACTCCGAAGCGTGTTGACCAGTTCATATTCCGGAGAATCCTTGCTCAGAACCAGATGGTCCGGCTGTTTGAAGTTTTTGCCTTCCGTTCCGGATAGAAGTTCGTAGGGTGTAACATCCAGTACGTCACAGATGATCATGATTTTATCCGCTGCGGGATTGGTCTTTTTCCGTTTCCAGTCGCTGATGGTACTCTGGGCGATCCCGGTGGCTTCCGAGAATTCTTTCTGGGAAATGCCTTTGTCCTTGAGAAGACTGAAAATTCTTTCACTGATGATCATTCTTTCACCTCTTCCTTTCTGTAAACTACCCCATTATATATTAATAAAGCAATGATTCCGAAATAAGGGTGCCGGGACGGTTTCAGCCTTTTTTTTCCTTTGCTTTTGAAAAATGCAGCTGTGAAAATATCACGGCCGCAAAAACAAGCGCGCAGCCGGCCAGCTCCCTGGAACTCATTCTTTCCGAAAGCAGGAGCCATCCGAAAAGAACGGAAAAAACCGACTCCAGGCTCATCAGCAGGGAAGCAACGGTCGGATGGACATTTTTCTGTCCGACGACCTGCAGCGTATAGCCGGCTCCGGAGCTGACGATTCCCGCGTACAGTATACAAAACCACGCGCCGGAGGTAAATACCCTGTTTGAAAATTCCGCAATGCTTCCGGCAGTTCGGAGGTCGGTAAAAACGGAAAAAAGGCCGGAAAGCAGGCCGCAGACCAGGAACTGAAGCGCCGAAAGCCGCAGGCCGTCCGCCTTCGCGGTAAAATGGTCCACTGCCAGGATATGAACCGCGAACAGGAACGCGCAGGCAAACAGGTAGCAATCCGCCCGCTGCAGTACAAACGGGCCGTCGATGCACAGAAAATACAGCCCGGCAAGGGCAATTCCGACGGAAACCCAGATGTTCCATCCGCATTTCCGCTTAAGGAACAGTCCCAGCAGCGGAACGATCAGGATATAGCAGGCCGTAATGAAACCGGCGTTGCCGGCTGTAGAGCCCGCTTCAAAGGCATACTGCTGGGAGTTGGACGCGGCGAACAGAACACAGCCGCAGACGATCCCGCCCTGCAGGAGATCTTTACGGGCATAGTCCGTCGTCTTTCCCCTTTTTTGCAGCTTTCCCGTCAGTACAATGACCGGGACAAGCGCCGCCGCGGCGATAATGTTCCGCAGGAAGCAGAACGTAAAGGTCGGAACCGATTCGCTTCCGGCGCTTTGCGCCACAAACCCGGTTCCCCAGATGACGGCGGTCAGGAGGAGGAGCCAGGGTCTTCCTTTTTCCGCCCGGTTCACCGTCTGCATAAAGCCGTCAATACCTGTGTCATTTTCTCCAGCGAACGCACCGGAATGTACTCGTAAACACTGTGGAAGTTCTCTCCGCCGGTGGAAAGATTCGGGCAGGGAAGTCCTTCCCAGGAAAGCCTTGCGCCGTCCGTGCCGCCGCGGATCGGAACAACCTTCCACTCCACGCCGGCCTCTTCCATTGCCTTTTTTGCTTCGTCGACAATGTAAAGAACCGGTTCGATCTTCTCTTTCATATTATAATACGTATCGGAAAGGGCGATAACGACGGTTCCTTCCCCATAACGTTCGTTCAGCTCCTGTCCTGCCGTTTCCAGGTAATGCTTGCGCCCCTCGAATTTTTCCCGGTTGTGATCCCTGATGATCAGATCGATCCGGGCTTCCGACTCGTTCCCGTTAAAGGAACGGACATGATAGAACCCTTCGTACCCTTCGGTATTCGCCGGGGTTTCCGCGGCGGGAAGGCGACCGATCAGTTCGCTGCCGATCAGCACCGCGTTTTTCATCCGTCCTTTCGCGTCTCCGGGATGGATGTTCACGCCATGGATCAGAACCTTCGCGGACGCGGCATTGAAATTCTCATATTCAATTTCACCCAGGGTTCCGCCGTCAACGGTATAGGCATACTCCGCGGCGAAGCGCCGGCGGTCAAAGTGGTCCGCGCCTCTTCCGATCTCTTCGTCCGGGGTAAAGGCCACATAAATCCTGCCGTGGCGGATCTGCGGATGTTCGGCCAGGTACTCCATGGCCGTCACGATCTCGGCAACGCCCGCCTTGTCGTCGGCTCCCAGAAGGGTTGTGCCGTCGGTAACGATCAGTTTCTGTCCTTTATAGCGTTCCAGCGAAGGAAATTCCGCCGGTGAAAGAACGCGTCCTTCTCTCAGCCGGATATCGTCCCCCGCATAAACCACTTCCGCCGGTTTAATTCCGTCTCCCGGGGCGTCCGGGCTGGTATCCATGTGGGCGATCAGGCCGAACGGCGCGGCCTCGCATCCGGGGGTCTCCGGAAGAAAAGCATAGACCCGGCCGTATTCGTCCAGAACGGCATCGCTCAGGCCGATGGACGAAAGTTCTTCTCTTAAGTACTCCGCCAGCGCCAGTTCGCTCTTCGCGGACGGAGTCGATTCACTGTCCTCATCGGAAGCGGTTCCGAAGGACACATACTTCAGAAAACGGGTAAGGACGTCGGTCATTTTACATTTTCCGTCACTTTCAGGATTTTTTCGGCAATCGGATCCAGCAGCGTATTGGTAATCTTTTCCGCGCTTCCGGCATCGCAGAGGGCTGCGACCTGGGGATCCATCGGAAGCTGCGCCACGGTATCGATGAAATACTGTTTTGCCAGCGCTTCCGGATCGGTTTCTCCGAAGATGTAATGACGCTCATGGCAGTTCGGGCATTCAAAATAGGCCATATTCTCCACAAGGCCGAGCACCGGGATGTGCATCATTTCCGCCATTTTAACCGCCTTGCCCACAATCATCTCCACCAGCTGCTGCGGGGATGCCACAACGATTACTCCGTCCACCGGAAGGGACTGGAAGACGGTCAGCGGCACGTCGCCTGTTCCCGGAGGCATATCCACGAACAGATAGTCCAGATCGCCCCAGATAACGTCTTTCCAGAACTGGGTCACCACATTCGCAATGACCGGTCCGCGCCAGATCACCGGATCCGTATCGTTCTGAAGCAGGGAATTGATGGAAATAAACTTCATTCCACTGGTGCTTTCCGCCGGCAGGATGCCCTCGTCCGAGGGACGGGCGGGCTTCGCTGTTCCGAACATTTTCGGAATGGAGGGGCCGGTCAGGTCCGCGTCCAGAATTCCGACACGGTATCCCCGCTTTTTCATGGACGTGGCCAGCAGGGCGGTAACCAGGGATTTTCCGACCCCGCCTTTTCCGCTGACAATGCCGATGACGTGGCCGATGTGGGAATACTCGTTCTGTTTGACGGTACGGTCCGCCGGCTGTCTGGACTCGCAGTTGGAACCGCAGCTGCCGCAGTCATGGTCGCAGTTCTCGCTTGTTTTTACATTCTGTTCTTCGCTCATTTTTATATCCTCTCTTCTGAATAATAATCCTTCTTTTTTACTCCCGGATTCCGCCCGGGCAAACAGTCCGTTCTTTCAAACATCTCAGATAAAACGCAGGATTTCCTCCGGCGTCTCCGCGAAGTGTTCCGCGCCGGCTTTTTCCAGTTCCTCCCGGGAACCGTAGCCGTAGAGAACGCCCAGCACGTCCATCTGATTCGCTTTTGCGCCCTGCACGTCATTCTCCCGGTCGCCCACCATCAGGGCGCGCGCCGGATCGATCCCGAAACTCTTTACGGCATAAGCGATGACATCTGCCTTGTGGATCCTTGAATGATCCATGGTGCTGCCGGCAACGAAGTCAAAATACTTCATCAGATCAAAATGCTCCAGAATCTGACAGGAAAACAGTTCCGGCTTCGACGTGGCCAGAACGATCTTCTTTCCGGCCCGCCGGATGCTTTCCAGGGTTTCCGGAATGCCGTCATAAACCCGGTTCTCGTACAGACCCTTATCGGCGTAGTATTCCCTGTAATAATCGACAGCCCGAAGGCTGTCCTCCCTGGAGAACCCGTAAACACTGCCGATCTCTTCCACCAGCGGCGGTCCGATAAAGCGGTACAGGCTGGCCCGGTCTTCTACGGTAATTCCGAATTTCTTCAGGGCATACATCACGGAATTCGTGATGCCGAGACCCGGATCGGTCAGGGTTCCGTCCAGATCCATCAAAATGGTATCATACATAATCACAGCCTCCACGAATTAATGATCATATCAGAGACCGGGTCAATAATCAAGGAAGAGTGCAGTGAGCCGCCCCATAGCAGGGGTTCCCGCCAATACCGGTTCTCATTATTCCTGATCCGGCAGCGTCGAAACGTATTCCTCCCGGATCCAGGCAGAAGTACCGTCCTCTGTATAAATGTGATACCAGATATGGGTCTTATAGTCTTTTCCGGGTCCCTCGGCGCTTTCGCCATAAAAGTACAGAGGCTGAGAAGAATCCGATATCTTTATAACCAGATCACTGTAATACGACGGTTCCGCACGCAGGTTTTTCGCATTCCCGGTAATATAAAGGATCTGTTCCGGTTTCGGCGTGGGCGTCGGGGTTTCTTCCTGGCCCGGAAGGACCGATACGTATTCCTCACGGATCCAGCCCGCCGTTCCGTCCTCGGTGTAGATGCGGTACCAGAGATGCTCTTTGTCATCCGCGCCAAGTCCCTTTTCCGATTCTCCGTGATAGTACAGCGGCTGGTAGGAATCCGATATCTTTATAACCAGATCACTGTAATACGTCGGCTCTTTACGGATATTCTTGGCGTTTCCGATGATATAAAAAGTGCTTTCCACCAGCTCTGCTTCCGGGGTCGGCGTATCAGAAACCTTTTCCTCTGCCTGATGGATTTTCTCCATGAGTTCCGCTTTTCTGTTCAACAGATCCGCTGACTCCGGGTACACGGCAAGTTCTGTTTCAACGAGTGCAAGCGCCCCTTCATAATCGCCGCTCTCTTCCAGCAGGGAGGCGTTTTCCAGCACTGCATTGATCTCTGTCTGAACCGGATTCTCCCCGGGGGAAGGAACCTGCTCCGTTTCCTCCTCCTCCGGATACACAACGTCCTGAGCGGATTCTGTTATCTGTGATACAGCCTTCGAAACCTCTTCCTCTGCTGACGACAGTACTTCTTCAGTCTCTGATGACGCTTCCGTGGTTTCTTCTGTTTTGCTGCTGTCATCCTCCTTCTTCGGGCCAAGTGTAAAATAGACCACTGCCGCGGCTGCTGCCGCAGCTGCAAGGATGACGAGCACCCAGAGAAGCTTCCAGTCTCCGCGCGGTTTTTTCTTTTTCCCGGACGGGACTGTGCGCGGCGGACGGCTTCCCTCCGTCGGGAATACAGCCGGTTCCGGAAAAACAGGCGGGCGTACCCGGATCGTTCCCTCCGTACGGACATTGGTTAATGCGCGCCGCATGGCTCCCGCGCTCTGGAACCGGTACTCCGGCAGCGGATCACAGGCGATCAGTATGACTTCAGCCATTTCTTCGGATGCGTTGCAGGGCGGCGGAAGAGGTTCTCCGCTGAGCCTTCTGCGGATGGCATGGGAACGCTCCTGGGCGGACAGCACCGGCTGATGTGAATCTGTATACTCCGGAGTCATGAACGGCAGCCGGTTATCGTTCATCATCTTGTAAAGCACCAGGCCGAGAGAATACAGGTCAACGGTCTGTCCGTACCTTTCTCCCCGTTCCACTTCCGGAGCCATATAGCTGACCGTCCCTTTCATGGAATGGGCCGACGACGAGCTCTCCATTTTCCGGGCGATCCCGAAATCACCGAGCTTGAAGCTGCCGAACTTATTGACAAAAATATTTTCGGGCTTGACATCCCGGTGAAGTACGCCCTGCTGCTCGCACAGTTCCAGTGCGGAACAGATATCTGTCCCAAGCCGGATCGCGTCCTGCTCCGTGATGTCATTATTCCTGATATAAGTGTTGAAGGGCGTCAGCAGCTCCATCCGGATCGCGATCGTCCAGGATATACATTCCGTATGTTCGATAACTTTGTAGTCCTCGATGCTGACAATATTCTGGGTGCCTTTTAAGGATTCCATGACCTGGATCTCGCGGATAAAATCCTCCACGATCCCCCGGTAAAAGGTCCGCGTGTCCTCGGCGGACATTCCTTCGGAATAGAGTGAGTCCACCTCCGATCGGCTGGACGGGATCTCGATCACCTTGATGGCCGACCGGACATGAATCCTGCCGTCCGTCCGCTCCGCCTCATATACCACGCCATAGGATCCGCTGCCGATCTCCCGGATCAGCTTCCATTCCGGCCAGATGTTCTGTATTGTTTTTTTATCCACAGTTGTCCCTCTGGGTTATCCGATAGAATCAATCCATAATACAATAATACCTGAGCGGGATCACATTCCCGTATTCTTTTTCGCAGGCAGGGCCTGCCGCCGAAACCGCTCATCGCTCCTTCGCAATCGAGGAAAGCACGATTCTCGCAAGGAAAAGGAACAGGACGATGAAAAGGATCAGGATCAGCCAGTCTTTCATCAGATGAGAAGCCGCAAATTCATAAAAATCCTCCGCTTCATGCGGGACCGGAATTCCCTCTTCCTGAAGCTTCATGACCAGGCTGTTCAGGTTGGCCGTGGTTCCGTAGCCTTCCATGCTCCAGCGGCAGATCGCGAACCAGGAGATCTTCTCGGTCGCTCCGGACAGTTTGAAGATCAGGCCGGAGAACAGGATCTGCGGCATCAGAAGAATCGGCGCCACCGTCATGGCACGGTCCGCGTTGGTAAACAGCGAAGAGACGAACAGGCCCATCGCGGCAGAAGAAACCGCCGTCAGAAACGTGGTGATCAGCAGTTCGGCAACGGGAGGAAGCAGGACTCCTTCCTCCGGGAGTCCGACCCGGAGCGCAAAAACCGCGACGATCAGCACACTCTGAATCACGCATAAAAAACCCAGTACGAAGATCTTGGAAAGAATATAGGCCGTCATGGAAAGTCCGGTCATGTATTCACGCCGGACAATAGTCCGTTCCTTACAGACCTCCTGAATGGCATTGAGCATCCCGACCCAGAACGCGGAACAGGACAGGGCGAACAGCAGGCTCTTTGTCATCTCATACTGTTCAAACTGCTTTCCGTCCGCCACCAGTGAAATCAGCAGTGCCAGCAGAGGAGCCTGGGCCAGAAGAAGCAGAAGCCTCTGCCGGTCGTTCATTACCAGTTTGAAATACCGGGCGCACAGGACCGGCAGCTGGACCGGCTTTTTCCCCCGGACAGAAGTCACGGCTTCGGAGCGGTTCTCAGAAATGCCGGCGGGTTCCTCTACCGCCCGGTATTCCCTGCTCCAGTACAGCGCGTCGTCCGTAATCATATTGTAAACGTCGACGACGTCGGAAACGCCGAAAAACCGCTGCGCTTCCTGCAGGGATCCGAAATAGCAGAGGTTGCCTCCCTTCCCCATGAAAACGATGCGGTCGCACAGGGCCAGCTGAAGCGTACTGTGCGTTACCAGGATCACGGTCTTGCCGCTGTCCGCCATCCTGCGCAGGGAATGCATCAGGTTGCGTTCCGTGCCGGGGTCGAGGCCGGAAGCCGGCTCATCCAGGAACATCAGGTTCGGATCCGACAGCAGTTCCACCGCGATACTGGCGCGTTTTTTCTGCCCGCCGCTTAAGGAACGGATAAAGCTGTCCGTTTTTTCCTCCAGTTCCACCAGACGGATGGCCCGCTGAATCGCTTCCTCCCGTTCTTTCTCGGAAGTATCCGGAGGAAGCCGGAGTTTTGCCGTATAGGAAAGCATGTCGTAAAGCGTCAGATTATCGTACACGATATCCGACTGGGGAACGTAGCCGATGATTTTTTTCAGCGAATCGAAATTCTCGTACAGATTGATTCCGTTGATGTATACGTCCCCTTCCGCCGGCGGAAGATAGCCGCACATGCAGTTCAGGATCGTGGATTTTCCGGCGCCGGAGCCCCCGATAATGGCCACCAGTTCACCGGGACGGATGTTCAGGCTGACATGATTGCCCGTAACAAAGGTCTTCCGTCCCCTGCCGCGGGTAATGACCACGTCGTTGGCATCCACCGAGATCCCGTGGCGGAAGGAGTAATAGTAAATCATTCCGGACGTAAAGATCAGTTTGGTGTCCGAAATGGTGATGATATCTTTTTCGTGCAGCAGAACGCTTCCCCGGATCCGGTACCCGTTCACGATCACGCCGTTCATGCTGTTGCAGTCGGCAAGACGGAACCGGTCTCCTTCCGGAATGATTCTGGCATGCAGTTTGGAGGTGGTGACATGAGGAAGAACGATATCACAGGACTCATCCCTCCCGATCGTGATCTCCTGCCTTCCTCCGGCCGAAAAGCTTTTCCACCGGCTCACGGACCGTTCCGAAGAAAAAGCCATCAGAACGCCCTCGGAAACAGTCTCGATGCCGTCGTCAATCCGGAAGAAATCGCCTTCGGAAATACAGCGTCTCCGTATCAGGGCGTTGTTATAGATCAGGCCGTTTGTGCTGCCGCTCTCCTGATAGACCGCCTTATCCTCCAGAATCCAGGATCCCCTGCCGAAACGGATCCGTCCGTGTTCGCCGGAAACCATGGGCGACGTCAGGATCAGGTCATTGCCCGCAGCCCGGCCGAAATAAATCTCCCGTCGGTTCAGGGAGGCGAGACGGATCACCTCCGGAGGCTTGCTGCCGTCAAATACCGTCAGTATAAGATCCCCCGCCGGCGCGGCGGAGTTTTCTTCATAGCGAACCCGTACGGTTCTGTCATTGTCATCCCGTATCATGCTTTATAAACTCTTTCTTCGCTGTTCAGGTTCAGTCCGGATTATCTTAGCATAACCGGGACAAAACTCCAAGACGGAACCCCCTTTTACGGCCGCTTTTTCCCGTTGCGAAACGAAATATTCCATTTTCGTTATTGACATCTTAACGTTTTGTTGAAATAATAAGTCAGTAATAAACATTGTCTATAAGTTAACAGTCAAGAGGTCGTTATGGATATTTCCCAGCTTAAATACTTTATTGCTCTGGCCCAGACCCGCAGCTTTTCGGAAGCGGCCCGGCGGTGCGGGATTTCCCAGCCCTCCATGAGCCACGGAATCAGCGCGCTGGAAAAGCAGCTCGGCGCCCCGCTGTTCCTGCGCTCCAGAAAGAGCGTAACGATCACAGACGCCGGAAAGATTCTCCTTCCCAGCGCCATGCAGATTGTGGAAACCGCGGAAAAAGCCCAGTTCCGCATCCGGCAGATCGAAACGGGAGCGACCGGCAGCATTGAAATTTCCGCCCTTACCACTTCCAGCGCCGCCCTTGCCCAGGCACTGACGGCCTTCACCCGGAAATATCCGGAGATTATGACCGATATCTCCTTCACTTCCGGCCGCAGTGAAGCCATTGCCATGAGCGAATCCATCGGCGACGTTCACTTTGCCGTGAAGGATATGGTGCCGGAAGGCGAACTGTTCGACTACATCGTCACGCATTATGACCGTCTCTGCATGGCTTTCCCGGCCGATCATCCGCTGGCGGATAAGGAACTGGATTTTTCGAAGCTGAAGAACGAGCGGTTTATCGGCGTCTCCGAATCCGACGGACCGACCCTGCGCCGCGAAATCCAGCGCGTCTGCGAAAGCCGCGGATACAGGCCCAATATTGTCTGCCAGTATGACCGGGCGGAAGCGGTGCTCCTTTCCGTCGGTACCGGCACCGGCATCGCGGTGGTTCCGGAAGCGCTGGGAAAAGTCTTCTATTTAAACAATGTAAAGCTGAAACGCATTCCCGGCGACGACGCGCTCCGCACATACGTCATGGCCTGGCAGAAGGATCTTCAGAACCCGGCGGCCCGTCTGTTTATCGAAGTGGCCAAGGAACACTTCGGTCCCAAAACCTGGAACCCGGATCTGTAAAAGCCCGGGCTGCGCTGAGAGCCGGCCTTATAAAAAAAGAATTGTCCCTTTGTCCTTTTTTCCGGACAGAGGGACCTTTTCTTTATCCATTTTTCCGGACAGAAGGCATCTCCCTGCCGGGAATCCCGGGGGCCGGCTGTGTTCTCCGGGATTATTGTTCTCCGATAAGCAAGTATTGACAACTTTATGTTTTCCTGTATAATTGTATACAATTATGCAATGTACAGGAGGAAGCCCTCATGCTGGAATTATCCGGAAAAACAAATCTGCTGGAGCAGAAAAGCTATCGTTATCATCTTCAGGACGTGGATACCCCCAATCTTTACCGGGATCTGTATACCTATGAAGATGTTCCCCGCATTTCCTTTAACCACCGCCGTGTTCCGATGGGCATGCCCGAGGATATCTGGATTACGGACACCACATTCCGCGACGGCCAGCAGTCTGTCGAACCGTATACGGTGGACCAGATTGTCAATATTTTCAGGCTGCTGAGCAAGCTCGGCGGCCCCTTCGGCCTTGTGCGTCAGTCGGAATTCTTTGTCTACAGCGAAAAGGACCGCAAAGCCGTGGAGGAATGCCAGGCACTGGGTCTGCGCTTCCCGGAAATCACCACCTGGATCCGGGCGACAAAGGAAGATTTCGCGCTGGTGAAGGACCTGGGAATTCGGGAGACCGGCATTCTCACCTCCTGCAGTGACTATCATATTTTCAATAAGCTGAAAATGACCCGGAAGCAGGCGATGGACCATTATCTGAAAACCGTTGCCCTGGCGTTCGAAGCCGGCATCGCGCCGAGATGCCATCTGGAAGACCTGACCCGGGCGGACTTCTACGGCTTTGTCATTCCCTTCGTGAATGAACTGATGAAGATGGCGTCCGACGCGAAAATGCCGCTGAGGATCCGTGCCTGCGACACCATGGGATACGGAGTCCCCTATCCGGAGGTCGCGATCCCGAGAAGCGTGCCGGGCATTATTTACGGACTGCAGCATTACTCCGATGTCAGCAGCGATATGCTGGAATGGCATGGCCACAACGATTTCTACAAGGCTGTCGCGAACGCGTCCACCGCATGGCTCTACGGCGCAAGCGGGGTCAACTGTTCCCTTCTGGGCGTAGGCGAACGCTCCGGCAACGTCCCGCTCGAAGCCATGGTTATCGAATACGCTTCCCTGCGCGGTTCCTTTGACGGCATGGATCCCACGGCCATCACCGAGATCGCCGATTACTTCACCAACGAAATCGGCTATTCCATTCCTCCGATGACGCCGTTTGTCGGCCGGTATTTCAACGTCACCCGCGCCGGCATCCATGCGGACGGTCTGATGAAGGACGAAGAAATTTATAACATTTTCGATACGAAAAAGCTCCTGAACAAGCGTCCGGCGGTTCTTCTGGGCAAGACTTCCGGACTGGCCGGCATCGCCTACTGGATCAACGACAACTACGATCTGGAAGGCGACGACATGATCGACAAGCACGATCCTCTCGTCTTCGGCCTCAAGGAATGGATCGATCACGAATACGAAGGCGGCCGCGTCACCACGCTGAGCACCCACGAACTGGAAAGCAAGATTCTGGAACTCTCCGGCGGAAAATACCAGCCGATGCCGCAGTAACGACAGTCCGTCATTCAGAAAGGAAACGGTATAACCCATGATCACACATAAAACCATCTCCCTGGCAGACCAGGTCTTCGAGCGGATCGAAAATGACATTCTCGATGAAAAATATGAACGCGGAACCATCTTAACGGAAAACCGTCTTTCGGAAGAACTGGGCGTCAGCCGCACGCCCGTCCGTGAAGCGCTCCGCCGTCTGGAGCAGGAACACCTGGTGGAAGACAGCAAAAAAGGAAGCATCGTCGTCGGCATCACCCCCGAAGACGCGGAATACATTTTTATTATCCGCAAAAGCGTGGAAGGTTTTGCCGCCGCCGTCTGCGCGAAGAAAATCACCGATGAACAGCTGGCCGACCTGACGGAAACGCTGGATCTGCAGAATTATTATCTGGGAAAAGGCAATCTGGAAAAGCAGACCTTCTATGATACCGAGTTTCATAAAAAGATCTACCGGTATACCGGAAGCGCGGTGATCGAAGACACCCTTTCCCTCCTCCATCGGAAAGCCTGGGCTTTCCGCCGGACCTCCATCATCATCCGGGACCGGGGGCTGAAATCCGTAGAGGAACACCGCGCCATTCTTGACGCGATCAGCGCCCATGATCCCAAAAAAGCCAGAGATGCCATGTCGGAGCATGTGGTCAACGCGCTGAAGCACCTGGCCAGCATTCAGGCGATCGGAACGGACTGGAGAGATCAGGAGGTAACAGGCAATGAATGACAAAATGCTGAGCAAAAGCGCTTCACCGGTGCTCTTAAAGAACGGACTTCCCGTTCCGGCAGATCCGTCCGATCCCGCCGGCCGGGAGAAAACCATAGCCTATCAGATTCTCCGCGCCCACGACCATACGGGAATCCGCGACGGAAAAATGCGGATCACCTACGACGCGATGATTTCCCATGACATTACCTATGTGAACATCATCCAGACAGCCCGGGCATCCGGAATGACGGAATTCCCCCTTCCCTATGCCCTGACCAACTGCCACAACAGCCTGTGCGCCGTCGGAGGGACCATCAACGAAGACGATCACGCCTTCGGGCTTTCCGCCGCGAAGAAATACGGCGGCATCTACGTGCCGGCCAACCAGGCGGTCATCCATCAGTTCGCCCGTGAAAAACTGGCAGGGTGCGGCAAAATGGTACTGGGCTCCGACTCCCATACCCGCTACGGATGCTACGGCACCATGGCCGTCGGCGAAGGCGGCGGCGAACTGGTCAAGCAGCTTCTTAAGAACACCTGGGACGTGGAAGATCCGGAAGTCGTGCTGGTCTGGCTGGAGGGGGAAGTCCCTCACGGAATCGGCCCGCATGACGTGGCCATCAAGCTGGTGGCCGAAACCTTCCCGGACGGCTTCGTCAAAAACCGTGTTCTGGAATTCGCCGGCCCCGGAGTGGCCGCCCTGAGCATGGATTTCCGGATCGGCATCGACGTCATGACGACGGAAACCAGCTGTCTGAGTTCCATCTGGATCACGGATTCAAAAGTAAAAGACTACTACGGGAATATCGGCCGGCCGGAAGATTTTGCCTTGCTGGCGCCGGAAGACGGGGCTTATTATGACCGTTTCATCCGTATCGACCTGTCGGCGATGGAATCCATGATCGCCCTGCCCTTCCATCCTTCCAAGGCGGTAACGATTCATGAACTGCAGAAAGATCCGGCAGGAATCCTCTCCCGGATCGAAGAAGAATGCAATGCTTCCCTCGCCGGGAAAGTGAAAATGGACCTGCTGCGCTGCATCGATGAGGACGGAAACGTCCGCTGCGACCAGGGTGTCATCGTGGGCTGCGCCGGGGGGATGTACGAAAACATCGCGGAAGCGGCGGACATTCTCCGGAACGGTTCCATCGGAAACGGATATTTCGACCTCTCCGTCTACCCCTCTTCCGCTCCGGTCAACCTGGCCCTGATGAACGACGGGATTTCCGCCGATCTTCTCTCGGCCGGCGCCGTCCTGAAGCCCTGCTTCTGCGGCCCCTGTTTCGGTGCCGGGGATACCCCTGCCCACAATACCCTTTCTATCCGTCACGCGACCCGGAACTTCGCGAACCGCGAGGGTTCCAAACCGGCGGAAGGACAGATCAGCGCCGTAGCCCTGATGGACGCACGTTCCATCGCCGCGACCGCTCTGAACGGAGGCGTTCTGACGGCCGCGACCGATATCGATTATACCGTCACACCCCACACCTATCATTATGACGATACGATCTATCAGAAGCGCTGTTATTTCGGTTTCGGCAAGGCCGATCCGTCCGTAGAGCTGAAGCTGGGTCCGAACATCACCAACTGGCCTGAAATGCCGTCCATGAAAGAGGATCTTCTCGTACAGCTCTGCGCCGTAATTCATGATGACGTGACGACAACCGACGAACTGATTCCTTCCGGAGAATCTTCCAGCTACCGTTCCAATCCGATCCGTCTGTCGGATCTGGCGCTTTCCCGGCGCGTTCCGGATTACGTGGCCCGCAGTAAGGCGGCCCGGGAAACCGGACTTCTGAACCAGTCCGGACAGCTGCCTTCGGAGATCGCGGACATGCTGGCGGAATGCGGCGGAGATCCCGGCCGGACCAGCATCGGCAGCTGCATCTTCTCCCACCGTCCCGGCGACGGCTCCGCGCGGGAGCAGGCGGCTTCCTGCCAGAAAGTCCTGGGCGGCTTCGCGAATATCTGCTATGAATACGCGACCAAGCGTTACCGCTCCAACTGCATCAACTGGGGCATCGTGCCGTTTACGATGCTGAAAGGAACGCCTTTTGAGGCGGTGCCCGGGGACTGGGTCTTTATACCGGACGTAAAAGAAAAAATCCTGAAGGGTGAAGAACACTTTACCGGTATTCTGATCTCCGGCGGAAAGAAAACGGAAATCGACCTGTACTGCGGCGGTCTCACGGAAGAGGAAAAGCAGATCCTCACTCTGGGATGCCTGATCAATTATTACGCGGCGAAAGCATGAAGCCGGGCGGAAAACAGCCCTTGCGGAAAGGAACGCAGATCAATGGATAAGATCAAAATGACCACTCCCCTCGTCGAAATGGACGGGGATGAAATGACCCGGATCCTCTGGCGGATGATCAAAGACAGACTGATCCTGCCCTATGTGGATCTGAAAACCGAATACTACGACCTCGGCCTGCTGCACCGGAATGGGACCAGAGACCAGGTGACCGTGGATTCCGCCCATGCCGCCCTGAAATACGGCGTGGCCGTCAAATGCGCGACGATCACCCCGAACCGGCAGCGGATGAAAGAATATCCCGAACTGACCGAACAGTGGAAATCCCCGAACGGGACGATCCGCTCCATTATGGGCGGAACCGTTTTCCGCACGCCGATTACCGTGGATTTCATCCGTCCGGCCGTCCGGAGCTGGAAAAAGCCCATCACGATCGCCCGTCATGCCTACGGCGACGTTTACAAGGCCGTGGACCTGAAGACGGAAGAAGCCGGCGAGTGTTCCCTGGTCTTCAAAGGGGAAAGCGGGCAGGAAACCGTCCTGAGCGTACAGAAAGTGAACGGTCCGGCCGTCTGGCTCGGTCAGCACAACCTGGAGGACAGCATCCGGAATTTCGCGAAGGCCTGTTTCCAGTATGCCCTGGATCAGAAGCAGGATCTGTGGTTTTCCGCCAAAGATACCATTTCCAAAGTCTATGACGGAGAATTCAAGGCCATTTTTGACGAAGAATACGAAAAGGTCAAAGATCGCTTCGAAGAACTGGGCATCACCTACTTCTACACCCTGATCGACGACGCCATCGCCCGCACCATCCGTTCCGAAGGCGGATACATCTGGGCCTGCAAGAACTACGACGGCGATGTTATGAGCGACATGATCTCCACGGCCTTCGGCTCCCTTGCCATGATGACCTCCGTTCTGGTCACGCCGGACGGCAAATTCGAATACGAAGCCGCCCACGGAACCGTAACGAAGCATTACTACCGGTATCAGAAAGGCGAAAAAACCAGCACGAACCCGGTAGCAACGATTTTTGCCTGGAGCGGCGCTTTAAGAAAACGGGGAGAACTGGATTCCATTTCAGACCTCTGCCGCTTTGCGGACCGGCTGGAAAAGGCGGTTTTCGACACTTTGAACGACGGATATATGACCGGAGATCTGGCAAGACTTGCAGATTCCGGAAAAACAATATATTCTGTAACTACCGAAGAGTTTATCGAGAAAATCGCGGAGCGAATGAATTGAAGCACTGACCCTGTTCCGTATTTCCGCGGCAGGCCCTTACGGTCTGCCGCTTTTTTGATGAATTCAGACGGAGCATCTGCTGCTCTCCCGCTCAGGCTGTCTGCGCAGGGGTGGGGTGTCGGTACTGCTCCCCGGAATAATCTTTCGATGGAGAACTTCATGGAATTTGAACGGAAACTGGACCTCAAACTGATCCTCTCAATTATTGCTGCCGGGATTCTGACCTTTGGCGGTATCCTGGAAGAAACGGCCATGAACATCGCTTTTCCGACGGTTATGGAGGAATTCGGCATTTCCCTTTCCTATGTGCAGTGGATTACCACAGGATATCTTATTGCCGTTGTGGTGATGATGCCGACCACTTCTTTTTTCAAAAAGCGACTGAAGATGAGGACCATCTTCATTATGGCCTGCGCCACTTTTCTGATCGGCCTGACCCTTTGCTACGCGGCTCCTGATTTCATCTGGATCATTATCGGGCGCGTGATCCAGGGCGCGGCTGCCGGTGTGGCCGTCCCGCTGATGTTCAACATCGTTCTGGAACAGACTCCGTTCGAACACATGGGCTTTGCAGTCGGCGTGGCTACCATGACCAGCGCCCTGGCGCCGGCCTTCGGACCGGTTTACGGCGGAATCGTCGTCCAGTTTACCAACTGGCGGATGATTTTCGGTTTCCTGATTCCGGTTCTGATCGCAGCGCTTGTCCTCGGGGCCCTTTCCATCCGGCAGTCCTCCCGTCTGGAAAAGGTGGGCTTTGACGTGCCGGGATTTATCCTGTTCGCCGCTTGCCTGGCCTGTCTGATCTTCGGGCTGAATCTTCCTTCCATCCTCGGCTGGGGACCTCTTTGCTTCGCTCTGCTGGCTGCCGCCGTCGTCCTGTTTCTCCTGTTTGTACGGATTGAAAGACGCACTCCGGCTCCTTTCCTGAACCTGAAAATATTCCGTACCCGCTTTTACGTCCTTAACGCGGCGTCCATTTACTGCTGCTGCACGATCTGCCCGACCGTCTGCTTTATTCTTCCGAATTATCTTCAGGTTACCCGGGGCGAAAGCGCTCTGGACTCCGCCATGGTCCTGTTTGCCGGCTGCATCGTCGGCGCTGCCGTCAATATCTTCGCCGGTCATCTTCTGGATAAGAAAGGACCCCGCTTCACCGTCCGGCCCGGCGGTTTTCTCGCCCTGGCCGGTGTGGCGCTTTCCGCGGTTTTCCTGCAGACGCCTGTTCTTGCCGTGATCGGTTTAACCTTTTCCGTTTATATGTTCGGCCACGGCATGTGTGTCGGCCCCAATATCACCCTGGGCATGAACTCCCTCCCGGAGGACCTCAAACCGGACGGCAACGCGGTGGTGAACATCATGCAGTTCCTTTCCGGCATGGTGGGCATGGTCATCTCCTCCGGAATCATCTCCACCGCCCAGGCCCGCGGCACTTCTCTCGCGGCCGGCACTCTGACTGGAACCATGACTACCTTCTTTATCCTGATCGGCGTCACCGTCCTTCTCATCATCCTGGAAAGCACCGTCCTCTTCTCTCTCAAACGTACGGCAAAATAACACAGAGGGAACAGGATTTTGTGTTTAAAGTGACGCTAAATGAGCATACACTTTATGCTGCTTCAAATTACTACATATATCTTTAAAACAAAAGTCTGCCTTGCGGGCAGACTTTACTGTTTGTTTTTCATTTTATTCTTTTCAGGCAGTAGTGACTTTAACACGGCAAGGCCTGTATTTGTAAGAAAGCCGGTCTCCAAAGGCCGGCTTTCATCCATACGTTTGATCGGGTCTGCCGCATCTCAGCGCGGCAGCCTTCTACTCATAAACCTCTTCAGTTAAACCGGCGGTCTCTCGCCTCACGAATCCGCTCACCCAGAGATGAAGACACTTCATTTTCGATCCGGCGGGAGGCTTCCATGGCTTCATGGGTTATGCCGCTGTGGGTGTAGTCGGCGTCATCCGTTTCACAGCAATCATCCGCTTCCACCGATTTTGAGCGGGGCGAGTTGTCGACCGGAGTGGAATCTCCGACACCGAGGGCTTCCCCGATGACGCCGAGGCTGCTGAGAATGCCGGTGAGGTCCGTGGGCATGAAAATCTTCGTTGCCCGGCCGTCCGCCACGTCCTTCAGGGCCTTGATGCCGTTCCAGCGGATTACACTGGAATCGATCCCGGCTTCTTTCAGACGTTTGATACCTTCCGACTCTGCGGTATAGACCATCTCAATGCTCTTCGCGCGGCCTTCCGCCAGGGCGATCTGCGCGTCTCTTTCCGCCTGCGCGGCCAGAACCTTCGCCTCTTTATCACCCTTCGCGCGGGAAACGACCGCTTCCTGATGGGCCTGGGCTTCCAGAACCGTCTGACGGCGCTCGCGTTCCGCACGCATCTGCTTGGTCATAACTTCCTCAATTTCCTGCGGAGGACGGATATTTTTCAGTTCCACGCGGGTGACCTTGATGCCCCAGGGATCCGTCGCCGTATCCAGGATCACCTGAAGTTTCTGGTTAATGGCGTCCCGGCTGGTCAGCAGCTGGTCCAGTTCCAGCTCGCCGACGATATTTCTCAACGTCGTTGCCGAAAGGTTCTGCAGACCCGCAATGGGATTTTCCACGCCATAGGTATACAGTTTCGGATCGAAAACCTTGCAGAACACGACAGAGTCCAGATCCACGGTAACATTATCCTTCGTAATAACCGGCTGAGGCGGGAAGTCCAGCACCTGCTCTTTCAAAGACACTCTCCGCACCACCTGGTCAATAATCGGAATCTTGACATGCAGTCCGGCTTCCCAGACAGTCTTGAATTTTCCCAGGCGCTCCAGCACAAACGCCGACGCCTGCGGTACAATCTTAATGCTTCCGACCAGCAGAGCGATGATCAGAACAACAACGACGATCAGTATTATTCTTCCCAGCATGCTTTTCCCCTTTCCGGATCCGCCCGCAATACTGCATTTTTACCGGGCCATCCTCGAAAGAATGATTTGTGTTTGACTGTTTTATTATACCACTCCGGGAAGGCATGTACAATCTGCATCCTGAGAATCCATTTTCCAGGGGGTTCCGTCCCGCAGGGGACGGAGCAAGGGGGCGAAAGGGACTGTCCCCCTTCGGGTCACCGCAGGGGACGGAGCAGGGGGGCGAAGGGGACTGTCCCCTTGGGGTCACCGCAGGGGACGGAACAGGGGGCGAAGGGGACTGTCCCCTTCGGGTCACTTTATCTCCTCTGTCTCTACAACATACAGCACGCTTCCCTCCGGATCCCCGTTTCCATCGAAGGACGTATACTGCCGGTCCGCGGCCTGCAGCGCCCGGAGGTTGAAGATCATTTCGGGCAGAGCGCCTTCGGAAAGCGATCCGATCTGATGGAACAGTTTTTCGTTCAGCTTATCGATGCCGTCGCACAGTTCATCCACGCCGTCCGTAAAGTCCGGAAGCTTGTCTTTGATCTCCTGGCCTGCGGAAACATATTCGGACGTTCCGCCTGCCAGCTGCTCCGAACCGGAATACAGGCCCTGGGCGCCTTCCGCTACTCCCGCAATCCCATCCGACAGCGTTGAAGCGCCGGAAGCAAGGGAGGAGGCTCCGTCCTTCAGGCCGCTGATCCCGGTATCCAGCGTCCTGGCACCTTCTGTCAGGCCGCTGATTCCCTCCGCGAGCGTTCCGACCCCACCGGTGTAGGCCGTTACTCCTTCTTCCAG
>CADBNG010000348.1 GCA_902795985.1 uncultured Lachnospiraceae bacterium | reverse complement strand
TTTTGTGCCTTTTTTGGCACAGGGTGCCTGTCCTATTTGTGTCCTTTAATCCTCCGGCAGCTGTCCCTTTGCCAGCGCCGAATTCTTATAGCGGGGGTCTTCCGTTACTTCACGAATCACGTGAAACTCTTTCGGAATCCGGTAGGGCTGGCTTTCATCCCGCAGTTCCAGTTCCAGGATGGCGCGGTCGGTCCAGAAGGGATAGACGTCGATCTCGAAATACTGGTTGTCGCTGGTGAAGCAGTAGCGGGTTTTGCGGATCGGATGCTTTTCGGTATCGGCTTCCATGAGCCGGGTCAGATATTCATCCCGCGAGAGGCGGCGCTCCACTTCAACGCGTTTTAAGCCGCTGCCGGCGGACCGTTTGATGGTCTCGTAGTAGGTGAAGTGTCCGTCGGCGCCGCGCTGGCGGACCCGGATTTCTTCGTCCGGCGCGGACCGCAGATAGGTCTGGATGATTTCGACGCGCTCGCAGTTATCCTGACGCTCCAGCCAGGAAAGATCCGGATAACGGATCAGGAATTTGCGTTCCACTTCCATGGGTTCGGGTTCCCCGAGAAAGGCGGCGATTTCCGCAAGAAGCCGCTGGATTTTGTCTTCGAATTCGGTGGCGTTGTCGATAACCCGAAGATGGGGGTGGCCGGTCCAGGCAGCGATCAGCCGGTCGTCCAGAAAAGCGGCCTGTTCCGCCGATTCCCGGCGGGCGCCGTTATTGGCGGTTGTGTAATACTGTTCAGCGCCTTTGGCGGCCGTGACCAGGTGGAAGACGGCGTCATAGGTGTCGCGGAGTTCCACTTCGTTCAGAGACAGTTCCCTTAAGACGAGGGAAAAGTCCAGACTGTCCATGTAGGCTTTGTTGTCCAGCGCCCCGCGGTCGCAGACAATGAGTATTTTTCCGCCGGCCATGCCGGCGGCAGCCCGTTCAAAGACGGCTTCTTTTTCCAGCTGAAGCGTTAACTGCAGCTTCTGGTATTCCACGTTGCTGGCGCAGGTCCATGGCGCAACACCGCCGGTAATCAGTTCGGTGGCGGTTTCCGGCACAATCAGGACGGTCCAGCCCATTTTTTCAAAGACGTTCCGGATCCGGCACAGGGCGGTGGTTTTTCCGGCGCAGGGGCCGCCGGTGAGGACAATTTTGGCGATCTCCTTTTTCCCCGGGGCCGTTTTTAAGGTGAGCAGTTCATCCACAGAGAGACCGAACACTTCCGCCAGTTTCCGAAGGGTCTGGGTTGCGGGCTTGGAAGCGCCGTTTTCCCATTTGGAGACCGCTTTGTCGGAAACACCCAGAAGATGGGCCAGTGTTCTTTGCGTCAGGCCGGCCTGCTTTCGCAGACGGCAGAGTTCGTTTCCAAAGTTATAATCCAATTTTTTTCCTCCTGTTTTCCACGATCCGGCAGATCGGGATGCTGACAATCAGTACAAAAGCGTCCGCAATGAAAGCATAACTGTTTTTCACGATGCGCACAAGCATCGGCTGGGCGTAAAGAATGCATTCGGTCAGGGATTTCAGAATCAGGATGCCGGCTGCGCAGGAAGCGATGACCGCCGCCGCGCAGATCAGGATCTGCGCCCACCGGCTTTCCAGCCGTCTGGAAAAACGAAATGCCAGACCGAGAAGGATTCCGATCAGGACGTTGCCGAGGGCCCAGCCCGGCATGCCCCGGAGACCTCCGGTAATGACGCAGTAGAGGATGACTCCGGCCGTTCCGACGATTGTTCCGCTGACCGTCCCGAAGCTATAGCAGTATACTGCCATGACGATATAGCCCAGGCAGAGATAATAGTTCTCGAATACCGGGACCTGAAGGCAGAGCGTGAAAACGACAAAGAGCGCGATTCCGACGCCGGTGAGGCATACCCATTTAGTTCGTTCTGACATGGCACTTCCTCCTGTTCATGTGTGGTTTCCTGTCCCGATTGCATCATAGCATACCGGAAGCGGACGTGGACGGACCGCCTCTCTACTATCGGTAGAACATGCAGCTGTCCGGAAGAAACAGCCCATACGGACAGTGTCTGCGCGG
>CADBNG010000347.1 GCA_902795985.1 uncultured Lachnospiraceae bacterium | reverse complement strand
AGATGAATTGCATTATTTCATGCGAATTCCGAAGGATTCATAGCCCGGAAACCCAGTGGCAAAGGCATCAAGGCGGAGGGATGATGAAGAACCGGACTGCTACTGGATTGCGGAATAATAGGCTTCCAGCTCTCTCCGGCATCTATGGAACACAATTCGCATATTGGGATCAAACTGCGTTCCCATACCTTCGTTCATGATTTGTGCGGCTTTTTCATAGCTCATGGGTTCTTTGTAGACTCGCTTGCTGACCAGGGCGTCATAAACATCCGCTACTGCCATGATCCGGGCCTCGACGGGGATCATTTCCCCAACCAGGCCGTCGGGATAGCCTTTCCCGTCCCACCGCTCATGATGGTGGCGCGCAAGGCGGTATGCAGTCTGCACAAGACTGTCCTCCTCCACGCCATCCAGGAGGATTTTCACCATCTGGCCGCTGATGGTCGAATGGGTCTTCATGACAGCGTATTCTTCCGGCGTCAGCCGGGCGGGTTTATTCAGAATTCCGGAATCAATGCTGATCTTTCCAAGGTCGTGCATCGGCGCCGTTCGGATGATATCCCGCGCCAGGTTTTCATCCAGCGGGAACAGACGGTACTTCATGATTTCCCGGACCAGGATTCCGACGACATCGCTGGTGCGCCGGACGTGACCACCGGTGTTGCCGTCCCGGTTTTCAACCATGTCCGCCATGCTCAGGACAAGCTTTTCCTGGATCGCTTCGATGTTCCGGGTTTTTTCCGCGACTTCCCGGTTCAGCCGGTCGTTATAGTTCGTCAGGAGTTCCAGGTTTTTCTTTTCCTCCGTAGCGTCCCGAAAATCGATCAGGTATCCGCGGACGGCACCGCCTTTCCGGACCGAAAACCCGGAAATCCGATAGGCAAGGGTCCGGCCGCCGGACGGGAAATAGCCCATTTCAATCCCGCTCTCCGAATAGTTCTCAGTGATCCGGGCGAACCTTCTACCGATTTCGCTGTTTTCGGAAAAGGCCGTATCCGTTTTCTTATTCCGGAGTTCCGGGAAGAAGTCATAGCTTTTCTCATTGGCGCCCAGATATTTCCCGTCCAGCCCGACAGCCACATAGCTTCGCACGGCATGGTTCTTCTGACTGTCCGTGATCATAGTGGAAATATCATGGGAACGTATCTGGTCATAGGAGAAAACCAGAAATATATCGGCCAGCATATAAAAGAACGGGAGAAACGAAAAGTCTACTTTCAGAAGAGCTTCCGCCGTATACAGGGCGATCCAGATTCCGATAAAGACAAGATATCCGAAAACGGGGCGGCGGGAAAATTTTTTATTTTTCGACCGGAGCAGAACGATGACACAGGTGATCAGGACGATCACGGCCATCAGCCAGGAATAATGCTCGAAGGCATTGAGGACTCCGGTCATCCGGGAAGCATAACCGTCCCCCGTGTTGACGATCTCGATCATCTCCGGGCCGAACCGGTTATTGAAGATTCCCCAGATCGGGAAAAGCAGGGCGGCTACCGAGCCGTAAACAACAGCCTTGACCCACGGGCGCACCCGCACGCCGATGCTGTGGAGCATGGAAAACAGAATGACCGCCATCATCAGCGATGTCATCAGCTCGATAAAGGCAAAGAGTACCAGCCCCGCTTCGGCCGTGGAAACCTGGACCTTCAGCCAGAAAGCCGTGATCAGTAAAGGCAGGAGAAGCGCCACGGACCACTCATCGATATCGATATGGTCATAGTTCCTCAGCGCCATAATCAGCGTCGCCAGAATCGCAATCACGACGCAGATGCCGTATCCGGTTGTGATCATTTATCGTTTTCCTCCGCGATCCGCTGATCGGTCTCAAAGTATACGTCTTTCCACGCGTCCGCAGACAGCACGGATTTCAGCTCGGAATGCATGGAGGCGAGCAGAACACCCGCGACTTCCAGATCCAGATCGTTTTCGACGCGAGCTGCCTTCGGATCCGGCAGGCTGCCGCCGGGAGCCGTCTCGTTTTCCGGAATCGAGCGCACGGAAACCAGCAGGTGAACCGTTTCCCCGAGGATCTTTCCGAAGACGGAGAGGCGAACGGTTCCGTCTGCACTGCGATTCACGGCGTTGGCCAGGAGCGATACAGTGATCTCCTTCAGTTTTTCCGGATCACCGATGAGCATGTCCGGGAGATTCTCTGCGATGTCCATCTCCAGGCACAGGTGCTTCTTTTCCGCCGCGGGCCGGACGATCCGGAGACATTCTTCCGCCGTCTCCCGCAGGGAATAGCGGTCCGATACGGCTTTTCCTTTCGAGGCAGCAACTTCCGCCCGGTGGGCAAGGCCGCCTATGAGCATGAGCATTCTGTCCGCCGTGCTCCGGATGGATTCCGCGTATTCCCGGGTTTTTTCCTCACTGCTTTCCCGGAGAATTTTTCCATTGATTTCCAGAATTTCCCGGACAGGCGCCTGCAGGTTATCGGACGCCATGGAAAGGAAGGCGTTGTTTGCCGTTGTGGCGGCTTCCGCTTTTTCAAGGCGCTCCGCAAGGCGCTGGGTTTCAGTTCTTTCGTCGTTGATATCCTGAACCGCAAAAATCACGTTTTCAAGGGGTTTTCCTTCTGTCCGGTCCATGGCGAAGAACCGGAACCGGCACCAGCCGTGCAGCTTGCTGACAAATTCCCAGACGATGCTTTCCCGATCCTGCATTCTTTCCGGAAGCGTCTCCGTATCGACGAATGCCAGCGTGTCCGCCAGATTGTTTGGATCCGAATCGCCCCGAACCGCTATGTTCAGCAGTTCTCTTGCACTGCTGTATTTCTCCCGCAGATTCTCGATGTATTCTCCCGGGGAAACCGGTGTAATCTCGTCTGCGAGCAGGTTAATGATGTAAATCGCCTCATAAAGTTCGGACATATAGGACAGTCCTGATCTCCGCTGTTCCATCTGCTTCCGGGCGTTCCGGTAAATCACTGCGCTCGTCACGTAAACAACGCAGGCAAGGACCCATAACGCTGCGGCAATGATGAACGCGATGAAGCTCCATCCGTGGGAGAAGATCCGGTGATATCGGATCGTCAGATCGTAATCCGAAAGATCAGGTTTCTCCAGATAATAGAAGATCATGCCGATTTTCACGCTGTCTCCGCTGCGAACCGGCATTTCGGTGTAGTATTCGCTGGGGTAGTAAACGATATAGTCTCCCTTTTTCAGCGGGATCAGCAGATCCCCGTCAAACTGATACTGAAGCTGTATATCCTCCAGTTTATAGTCCTGCAGGTTCAGACGCTGAACCGTTTCATTATTGCTCCCTGCGAACTGATGAATCTCGACCTCGCCGTTCCAGGCCTGGTTGATAAAGCAGTCCCCGGTGATGTTGATCTGCAGCCCCCAGCTCTGAATCACGTCTCCGCTGTTGTTATAGAGGGTTTCGTCGATCGTCTGGCCGGTCAGGTCTACTGTCTTATCCTCTGTAAGCTGAAACCCGCGCTTCAGCCAGCTGCTGGTACTGTTTTCCCGGTTATTGATTTCCATATAGGATTT
>CADBNG010000346.1 GCA_902795985.1 uncultured Lachnospiraceae bacterium | reverse complement strand
CTCTGATGATGGATTCATAAAAAACTTCCTTCCCCCCGCTTCCGGATAACCGCCTGCTGCCGGCGCGAAAAAGGGGCTTTCCGCTTTAAACGACCTCGAAATAGAATAACCGGCCTTCAATGGGAAGGCGGATCTGTCCGAGCTCCTCATAATAATACGCCGTACGGCTGTCAAAGCCGTAGTTCAGTGTCAGCGTATCGTCGTCGCGGGTCCAGGTCAGCTGGTACTGCGGGCTGTCGTCACCGATACAGATGACGCCGGTGCCGTCCGGCTCAAGGTTGAGATAACCCCATTCCTCGCCTTCCTCGCTGCTTTCCAGGGACTGCCAGCCCACCAGGTTGTAGCCCTGGGCAATGCCCCAGGATGCTCCGGGATCATCCGGGAGATCACGGCCTGCCTGCGGCACTCCGACCTGCATGGTCTGCACTACGCCGTCCTCCACCCAGGCGCCGTTCTCGTTGACACGGTAGCCGTCCGGGGTATTGGTATCCATAAGGCAATAGCCGCTATTGTCAAAGTAATAGCATTCGGCGATCCCGTCCTGGTTCCCGTCGCACCAGACCCATTCATTGGAAGGCCAGGTGCCGTTTCCGTAATCCCACCACCAGCCGCGGACGTCCTTCTGCCATCTGCCCGCAAAAGCGGTCAGGGCAAGGAGTGCGGCAAAAAACGCCGTTACCGTGATTATACGACAGAACTTTTTCATATTCCAGACCTCCTTACTTTCTGTTCAGAATATTATCGCTCTGATTGATGTTCTCGAGCCGTTCGCTGCCGTCGGTATAGCAGCGGAAGCGGATGCGGACCCAGTCCTTTCCGTCTTCGGTCTGCCACTCATAGATATGATAAGCCTGGTTCCACTGAGCCGGGACAGCCTTGGCACCGTCTTTGCCGAACCAGTCGCGGGCTCTCTCGTAGAAGACCGGATCATGGTTTGCCTTGTCGAGCTCGGCCATGATCTTATCATAACCCTCCTGGAGCTTCTTCTTGGAGAGGATGCCGTCGGCGTCCTTCGTGGTCATGCCGTATTCTTCCTTCTCCTCCTTCACGATCTGGACCGGATACTCCGGCTCTTCGCCCTTACTGTACTGTACATAATCGCTGATCGAATAACCGTTCGACTGTGCCAGCTGATCGAAGCTCCAGCCCTGGCAGTGCACAACATAATCCTCCGGGAGCTTCGGATCCTCATCAGTCCAGCCAATATCGTTCAGATGGCGGAAATTGAACACCAGCTTCACAGAACCGGCTGCCTTCGAGATCGGGATCTCCGCATGAAGGGTCCCGTTCTTTTCGGTCATGGGGATGTCCTCGAAGGGTACGCTGATCCAGGAGCCGCTCAGGTACATGCAGTCGCTGTCCGGATCCAGATACGCTTCCAGGTTCATGATGGGAGTATCTTCCACATTCAGGCCGATGAACGGAACGACATAGCCGTCGGAATCGATGTAGAAACGGGCGATGCTGGTCACCCAGTCGGGATTATCAAGGACCTCCACATATTTTCCGGTACGGTCTTCGAACCTCACTACACCGTGCCAGTCGCCGTAGAAGCGGTCGATGAACTCCTGGCTGATCTTGTACGCGTCGTCATCCCAGGAAGGCATATCGCTCATGAATGCCAGATATCCTGCAATGATCCCGAAGTCGAGCTCTTCCTCGTACTCGCCCATGAGGTTCACGATTCCGCCTTCATCATCCTTTAGGACCTCGAACAGGTCTCCGAGATCGTCGTACCGATAGGTCTTCCCCTCGAATTCCACGAAGAAGCTGTCCTTGTCCAGCCCGTTGTCTTCGATCGTCATATCGAAGAATCGGATGAAACCGTCCTTCGTGAGCTCTTCGTCGGTATAGTCCTCGCCGAGAAAACTGTCTTCCGGCTCTTCCTCTTCGGCGGCAGCCTCCTCTTCGGGAGCCTCCTCGGCGGGAGCGGCTTCCTTTTCGGCTTCTTCCGTTTCGGCCTCTTCCGTCTGCGTGTCCGGATCTTCCGTCTCCGGAGCTTCGGTCTTTGCTTCGGTCTCGGGAGCCTTGGTCTCCGGCGCCTCAGTTGCTTTTTCAGTTTCTTTTACGGTCTCCTTCGGCGCTTCCGAAGCAGCGGTCTGAGCCGCCGTCGTCTGCGGAGCGGCCGGAGCGGCTTCCTGCTTCCCGCCGCAGGCCCAGAGGGCCAGAACGATGAAGAAAACCGGTATCAGTATGCGTAATTTCTTCATAAACAGACTTCCTCCTTTATAAAGAAGATTAGCACATTTTCCACCGGTTTTCGTCAACCGAAAGTTTGAAATCGGGATCGGGAGTTCTTAAAACCATCTTGACACAAACTCCGGAATCTCCTATAAAAAATCCAGGAGGCAAAAAAACGATTCTGTATGGAACACTACCTCGACTTTCAATCTGTCGTGCTGAGGCTGCTGCTGGCCGTTTTTCTGGGCGGCCTGATCGGATTTGAGCGCACGAGAAAACGCTATCCCGCCGGATTCCGGACTTATCTGCTCGTGTGCCTCGGATCCGCGCTTGCCATGATGTTCGGCCAGTATAATTATTATCTGCTCGAAAGCAGCTGGCTGGACGCCGCGCAGGCCGCCGGCGCCAGGACCGACATCACCCGGCTGGGGGCGCAGGTCATAAGCGGCATCGGTTTTCTGGGCGCCGGTACCATCCTGGTCACCGAAAGGCAGGAGATCAAGGGCGCGACGACGGCGGCAGGACTCTGGACGTCCGCCTGCATGGGCCTGGCCATCGGCGTCGGATTCTACGAATGCGCCCTGATCGCGTTCGTACTGATCATTCTTACCATGCGCGTCCTGTATCTCATCGAGCAGAATCTGGTCGAAAACAGCCGGGATATGATCCTCTACATCGACTTTGCATCGCTGGAAGACTTAAACGGCATCATCTCCCATATCAAAAGCCAGGGGTCCCACATCTATGAAGTGGATATCAACCGCGGGCACAACGAGATCAGCAGGCATCCGAGCGCGGTGTTCACGATCCGGCTGGACAAAAAGGTGTCCCACATCCAGATCCTGAAGGCGATCTCCGAACTCGGGAGCGTTCTTTTTGTCGATGAACTGTAGAAAGGGGTAAGATCTTGTTATCGGTTTTTGACGGACTCCGGGGCATAACAAGCATATCTGTCTGTCTCCGCCTTGTCTTCGCGGTGATCTGCGGCGGCGCGATCGGTATCGAGCGCGCTCTGAAGCGGCGTCCCGCCGGTTTCCGCACGCATATCCTTGTGTGCCTGGGCGCTTCGATGACGACGCTCACGAGCCAGTATCTGTTCCTGATCATGCACTATAATACGGACATCGCGCGGCTCGGGGCGCAAGTCATCGCCGGGATCGGCTTTATCGGCGCGGGAACGATCCTCGTCACCCGGCGCCAGCGGGTCAAGGGACTGACCACCGCGGCGGGGCTGTGGGCGTCCGCCATCGTGGGGCTGGCCCTTGGCGGAGGATTCTATGAAGGAGGCATCGTCGCAACGGTCCTCATCCTTCT
>CADBNG010000345.1 GCA_902795985.1 uncultured Lachnospiraceae bacterium | reverse complement strand
TATGCCCCGGAAACAGGGATGGTGAAGATCCGCGTGCAGACGGACTATCAGCCTGATTCCGTGGAGATCACTTTCGTGGACCAGGGGGTTCCCTACAATCCCCTCGAAAAAGAAGACCCGGATGTAACGCTTTCCGCCGATGAGCGCCGGATCGGCGGCCTCGGTATTTTCATGGTCAAGCAGATCATGGATGAGGTCTGTTACGAATACCGGAACGGCAGCAATGTCGTTACACTGAAAAAGCGGGTGTAAACCCCGGAGTAAGATGACCCCTCATTCAGAGATAATCGATCTTCATATGCATACGACCGTTTCGGACGGGACGGAAACGCCGGAGCAGATTTCCGTGTCGGTCAGGGCAGCGGGAATCGGCCTGTTTTCGGTCACGGATCATGACGATACCCGCGGCAGCTGCCGGATCCTCGAGCAGATCGTTGCCGGGGAAACCGGGATCCCGCCGTTTATCACCGGGGTGGAGTTCTCCTGCAAGGATGCGCAGCTGCGGGAATATCATATCCTCGGGTACGGATACGACGTCAGCGCCGGGGCGGTTCTGAACCTGACCCGGAAAGCCCATTCTTTCCGGATTCAGAAAGTCCTCCTGCGGCTGGAGTTTCTGGAGGAGGAATATGGTTTCAGTTTTCCGGCGGAAGAACTGGAGACCCTTTTCTCCCTGGACAATCCCGGAAAGCCGCATATCGGCAACCTGATGGTTAAATATGGCTATGCCCCGTCAAAAGATTCGGCAATTCTGGATTATATCAATAAGAAAAAAATACCGGATGTCTATCTGACACCGGAAGAAGCGATCCAGGGAATCCTCGAAAGCGGAGGAATTCCCATACTGGCGCATCCCGCGTTCGGCAGCGGGGAACAGCGCCTGAATAAAGAGGAGCTGGAGGAACGGGTCGTCCGCCTGACGGAGACGGGCCTTCGCGGAATCGAAGCCTATTATTCCGCTTTTACCGATGAAGCGGTCCGGATGCATCTGGATCTGGCAGAGAAATACGGGCTGTATGTGACCGCCGGCAGCGATTATCACGGAACGAATAAAACCGTGATCCTCGGGGATACCCCCCTGAACCGGGCAGCGGCAGCGGCGGAAGGCCTGCAGCGCTTTCTGGAAGAGGTGACAATCCAGCAGAACCGTTCCTGACGGGAAAGAAGGGCGGCCGCCGGACCGGAAAAGAAGAATTCTTCTGACAGGCGGCTGCCGGACAGGTTGAATGAAGTCTTTTCCTGTCCGGCGGCGCCTGCTTTTTATTTTTTGAAAATTTCGGCAAAAAGAGAGCGAAGATCCACCGGGCCTTCCGGCAGAGGGAAATCCCCGCGGTCGGTGTGGGCGATCCGGTCGCCGGTAAGCTCAAAGAAGCCGGTACCGGAAGAGAGGATGGTCTTCAGCTGCATGGCGTCTCCGTATTTATCGAAAATGAAAAGGGGATAGGACGGCGCCAGCCGGGCCTCCTTAATGGCCCGCTGCGTTTCGCGGATGCAGTCCATGGAAGTGCCGGGGGCCGCGATCATGATAACAAAGCTGACTTCAGCGGCCATGAACTTCCGGCAATTGGAAAGGGACAGGACCTGGCTGCTGTTGGATTCGTTATAGTAATCGTACGCGCCGTACCAGATTTTCCTGCGGCGCAGGGCAAAGGCGTTGGAATCGATATAGTCACCGGAAGCCTTTAAAAAGGTGAGCACGTTGGTGTTCTCCTGCAGTTCGTCGGCAAGGGAGGCTTCCAGCTCCTCATCAGGGAGCGTCAGCATGAACGCGCAGCCTGGATGACGGTTAAAGAGTTTCAGGTAGTCATGCAGGACCGGAATCCGGCGGGTCAGTTCGATGAAATATGTAAAGATCCCCATATCCGTGCCCTGGTCGATCATCCGGTCGAGCTCGGATACGGTATAGACGTTTTCACTGGCGGGATCGATTTCAATTCCGATGGCCCAGGGGATCTGATAATCCGAGGTTTCCTCGAAGGAACGGATCATTTTTCCGCCCCGGGTGAAGGAATTATACCCGATATTAATGCCGAAATGCTTCAGGGCTTTGCGGCTGGTATGATGCAGAATATGCTCGATGGCGGTGTAATAGGGGCTGTCCTCGTTTCGGAGCAGGTCCTGGAAAATAAAATAGATTTCGCTGATGAAACGGCCGTTGGAAAACTGTTTGGCCATATCGATCAGTTTGCGTATGCTGCGCCGGGGATCTTCATCCACCTCCCGGAGACCGCGTTCCACGGTGGCTTCGATGATCGCGCGGGTAATGCTTCTGTTTTCTTTCATGCGGGGTACCTCTGACCGCAGGCGCGGTTTTTTCTGTCTGCTGCTTATTGATTGATATGCTGCAGAATCAGAATAACCCCAAAGTCCGGGCTTGTATACGGACAAACGACCCGGTTTTGTCCAATACCGGGGGAAAGAATATTTGGACGTTGC
>CADBNG010000344.1 GCA_902795985.1 uncultured Lachnospiraceae bacterium | reverse complement strand
GTGGAAACAGAACAGGCCGTTTTGGGCGGATTTGGTTTCCACGGGCCCTCGAAAACAGCTGAGTGGTAACCGATTCCAGTGTTTTTACCCGGTGTGGAAACGGACGGCGGTTTGTCCAGCGCCACTTTCGCCTTACGGACGGGTTTTGGCACTCGATCTGAGGATTCAAGCCCCAGGTGGCGCTGAGAAAGGCCGATTCTCCGGGTTTCTAGCGCCACTTTGATCTGGCCCCCAAAAAACGGACTCCCCATCACAAAGACTGGCAAAGATGATATAATGCCGGTAAATGGAGGGAACGAATATGGCGACCTACACAGCAGAATTCAAAAAACAGGTGGCAAAAGCCAGCCAGGGAGCAAAGACCTACGCGGAAACAGCGAGGAAATTCGGCGTGCCTACCAAGCAGGTCAAAACATGGGCTGCCCAGTATGAGGAGTACGGCGATCTGGCATTTAAGGAGGGGGGACCGGAGAAGTTCAGGGAACAAAAGATCCGGGATCTGGAAAGGCGCATCAAGGACCTGGAAGAGGAGAACGAAATATTAAAAAAAGCCACAGCCTACTTCTCGAAGGGAAACCGATAAAAGAACGTTATCAGTTCATAGCTGACAACAAAGACACTTTTAGGATCGGGAAGATGGCTGAAATACTGAAGGTTTCCAAAAGCGGATATTATGACTGGCTGGGAAGGGAAGCATCGGAAAGAGCGGAAGAGAACGAGAAGATCTACCATGACATCCTGGAACTTTTCCTGGCGAGCAGAATGTCTTCTGGAGCAAGACGCATCGCGAAGCAGCTGAGCAGATTGTACAACAGACCGATCAACAGAAAGCGCGTGAACCGGCTGATGAAAGAGAACGGACTGGTGCCCAAGGGAAAGAAGAAATATGTAGTGACAACGGACTCCAGTAAGACAACGACGATCTTTCCCAACCTTCTGCAAAGAGACTTCACGGCCAGCCGGGCGAACGAGAAGATGGTAAGCGATACGACCTACATCTACACAGAAGAGGGCTGGCTGTATCTGGCAGCGATCATGGATCTTTATGGACGGAAGATCGTAGGAATGGCCGTCAGCAAGAACAATGACCATGCTCTGGTGATCGCGGCGCTGGAAGATGCCGCAGGGAGGATCGGAAAGAAGAACCTGAAAGGATGCATTCTGCACTCAGACAGAGGCTCTACCTATGCCTCAAATGATTACATCGAAAAAATGAACGAATACGGAATGGTCGGAAGCATGAGCAGGAAAGGAAACTGCTGGGACAATGCGCCGATCGAAAGCTTCTGGGGACGGATGAAGGTGGAATGGATGGAAAAAGTGTACAAAACCAGAGAAAGCGCGACGGAAGACGTGTACGAATTCATCTGGGGCTATTACAACAGCACGCGGCTCCATTCCAGCAACAAATACGAAACGCCGAACGAAGCTAACAAGAAGGAAGCCGCATGAGAGAAGGAGATGAGCCCGCCCTTTCCTCTGAGTAGCGGAGCCTGCCCAATTTGCGGGCTGTCGTCAAGGCTGCGGAGCACCGCATAGCGGCTACGGCCTTGACTACAGAACCGCAAATTGGGAACATTCCAGTATCAGAGGAAAGGGCGAGGCCTGATCGAACTTCGATCCTGTGGTTCCGATAAATGATTTCACTCGGCGAGTCCGTCATACGGGGTCCACTTCAGTCCGGCGCCGGCGGGCTGGGGCGGACACCACGCGTTCAGTGGAATCCCCTCCGGGAAGCCAAAAACGCGGAATTTTTTCAGTGGATTCACTGCCCTCGAGCCAAAAACGCGGAAAACGGTGAGCCCCAGCCGGGCGGGTACCCGAGGTGCAACCGCTGCCCGGCGCAGGCCGGGAAATCCAGTAAGGTTTTTTTCTGCCATAGGGAGATATGGGACTATGATCCGGAAATCCGATAAAAATTTCGTGCTCAAGCCCGTCTGCCGGGAGGATTATGTCCTCCTGGATCCGGAGGGGCCGCCCTTTGAGATCCGGGGGATTTTTCGGGATGCGGAGAGCGGCCTGCTCTGCCGCATGCCGCCCGGGACCGCCGCCCGCGTGAATCCCGGGACGGCTTCGCTTTGCACGCATACGGCGGGCGGCCGCATTGTTTTCCGAACGGATTCTCCCCGGCTGGCGGTTTTTGCGGAATTCATGGACCAGGAGTTCATGCCGCATTTTTCTTTGACAGGCAGCATGGGCTTTGACCTGTATATCCGGCACCTTCGCGCAGAAGGAAGCGCGATGGGAAGCGCGGAGGGAAATGCGGTAGGACGCGCGGAAGGAATCGCGAAGGATAGCCCGGCAGGCGGAGGCGGCTTCCCGGAAGAAGGCGCGACAATCGTGACCAGTTTCCCGAAAGCGGGCGCGGCAGGCGAGACCAGTTTCCCGAAAGAAAAACCGGCCGGCGAGACCGGTTTTGTGTATGCCGGTACTTTTGTTCCGCCTGCCGAACTGATTGAAGAAAGGCGGACCGGTTACTCCGCCGAGATCGACCTCCGAACGGCGCAGGCTCTTGGCGGGAGCTTCCTGCCGGGCGAGTACGAGGCTCTCATCCACATGCCGCTTTACGCGGGGATCCGGTCGCTCCGGATCGGCATCGCGCCGGGGAGCGCGGCGCGGAAAAGCAGCCCGTACCGGCCTCTTCCGCCGATCGTCTATTACGGTTCCTCCATCACGCAGGGCGCCTGCGCCTCCAGGCCGGGGAATGCGTATCCGGCCATTTTGTCAAGGTGGAACGGAATCGACTTTGTGGATCTTGGCGTTTCAGGGAATGCCCGCGGCGAGATGGAGATGGCGGCGTACATCGCCGGGCTCGGGATGAGCGCCTTCGTCATGGATTACGACCGCAACGCGCCGTCCGCGGGGCATCTTTGGAAAACGCACCGGAGTTTTTATCGGCGCATCCGGGCCGCGCACCCGGACATGCCGATCATTTTTATGAGCAGGCAGAAAAGCCGGCTGACTCCCGATGAAGAGGAGTGTTACCGCGCCGTGCGGGCCGCCTTCGAGGAAGATCAGGAAAAGGGCAAAAAATCCGCATTTCTGGACGGCCGGACTGTCTTCTGGGGTGACCATGCCGAAGCCGCG
>CADBNG010000343.1 GCA_902795985.1 uncultured Lachnospiraceae bacterium | reverse complement strand
TTTGGGCGGATGCAATCTCATAAAATCCTTGTTGCAACCGCCCGACCGGTGAAAAAAATCGAATTTTTTCAGCTGAGAAGACGTTTTGGGCGGTTGCAATCTCATAAAAATCCTTGTTGCAACCGCCCGCCCAGTGAAAAGAATAGCATTATTTCAGATGAGTGAGATGTTTTGGGCGGTTGCAATCTCATAAAAATCCTTGTTGTAACCGCCCGGCAGGTGAAAAGAATCGAATTATTTCAGGCGAGAAGATGTTTTGGGGAGGTTGCATTCTCATAAAGTAGTTTACAGACAGGAATCCCGCCGCAGCCGGGTTTTCATTTTACTGTCTGTAAAAGAATCATTGATGAACAAACAGTAAAGCCTGCCCCGTAACGGCAGGCTTTTACTGTTTTCGCAAAGCAAACGGGCAATCCGACATACCCCATGGCTGCATCGCCTTTACAGCTGCTCTTTCAGTTCTCTTCCAGAATATATCCGGTAATAATCTCATACCGCCGGGCAAAGTAATTCCGGATCCCGTTCAGATCCCGGTCCCAGACATAGGACGTGTCGCCGAAGCGGAGGTAATCGGTCTGTACGAACGGCTGCCAGAACGCGGCGGTCTCTGCCAGCTGTTTTTCTACCTTTGCCGGGTCAAAATTGACGGTGCCGATCTCTTCCACCGCCTGCAGGAACAGCTCCCGGAACGAAGGATTCTTCATTGCGGCGGCAAAAACCGGGAACGCCTGCAGAGCGTCCGCATAGTTGTTTCTGGAAACGTCCGTTTCCGGTTTATCATACAGAGAAGACGAGTTTTCCGTATCAAAAAGCATGAACCGCCACCGGCCGTCGTCCCCCCGGCATTGGTTCCGGGCTTCCCTCGTGCGCCACAGCTGGAAATTGTGCTTTTCATCCCAGTCATTGTTTCCGATATAAATTTCGGCGGCAAAATAGTCGGCCATGTTTTCAACATCCACAAGCCGGCAGAACTCCTCCCACGCCGCAGGATCCGAAAGATCCCGGGTTCCGTAAGAAAGCAGTTCCCGGTACAGGGAGGCATCCTCTTCTTCGCCTTCCTCCAGTTCTCCTTCCTTGAACATGACGACATCATCGCCGTCAATTCCGGGATAGTGCTCCTCGATATATTTCGAACCGAATTTTTCGCACAGCGTATAGATTCCCCAGTATTCCCCGTTCAGGAACAGGATGGCCGGCCGGCCCGCCTGATAATCGAACGCCCGGTCGGACAGAAGATTCTGAAGAAAATAATCCTTGAAGCGGAGATAGGCATGGTCGTTGCCTCCGTTCCGGAGGATGAAGGATTTGTATTCTCCGATCGTTTTGCCTTCGGAATCTACGGCCGAAGGGATCAGTTCACAGGAAAGTTTTTTACTGCCGTAATCGCTGCGGAAATAGAAGGTCAGGGACTTCTGCGCCACGTTACGCGAGGCTCCTCCGCGGACCCGGATTCCGACATTTTCCTGAAACGCCGGGACATCCGCTCCGTCGAACAGTTCCAGCGAGGCCGGCCTTTCCCATTCTTTTCCATGCTGGGTAAAATTCGCCTCATAATCCCATGTCTGGCCTTTCGCAATCAGCTCCATCCCTTCCTTCGTCCGGATCCAATCATCCCACACACGTCCCTTGACCAGAATGCCGGTGTCGTAATCCAGCAGATCTTTCGGATCCGCCGTCACGGATAAGACGGGAAGATTCCCATACGTCCCGCTGAGGCTCATGCCCATGAAATAAGATTTTGTCACAATATTCCCAGCTGTTCCGTCCGGGGCAACCGCGACGGCGCGGATGACCATGGCTGCCGGAAGGGATGCGTCCTGCAGCAGATTCTCGCCCGGATTTTCATACTGCAGCTGCGCGTTGTCCGGTGCCGCAAGGTCCTCCGGACCGGGCTGCGGGCTCGCGAGCTGAATCGGTTTTTTATAACGGACCGACTCTTCTGTCGGGACGGAACCGTCGGTCGTATAGTAAACGGAATATCCCTTCGGCGCGGAAAGCTTCAGCCGGAATCCGGCTTCATCGTACGCGCCGGCCTCCGCGGAAAACTCCGGATCCGCCGCCTCATACGGTCCTTCCGGCGGTTTTTCCCCGCATCCGGCCAGCCCCGCGGTGATAAAAAAAACAGCAAGAAAAGCAAAAAGAACAGTGATCCGGAATCGTCCGATTCGGAACTCTCCCGGTGTCCTGTTCTTTCTTCGGACATGCATGAACCTGCTGTCCTTCCGATCTGCTCTGACGCTGTCCTTTATCAAGCCCGTATTCCCCGTTCAAAGCACTTCTGCGGACAGCATATCATGACTGTATCAAAAAGAACAGCAGTTCCTTCACCCGGCTTTCACTTTCCGGACTGCGCTCCAGGGGGAATTGAAATTCTTCCCGCCGATGGTCTTATAGGTCCGGATCCGCACATAATAGGTTTTCCCTGTCATCAGGCCCTTTTTCGTTTTCGCCAGTTTGTTCAGGTCTGTCACACGGACCGAACGGGCGTCGCTGAAGTTCTGTTTAAGGGAAAACTGGATCTGGTATCCGGTCGTCCCGACGGGCTGGGATTTCCACCAGACCCGGAATGCGCCGGGACGGGGTTCCGCCGCGGGTTCAGAAGAGTCCGTCTGGGTAAATACCACTTTTATTTCACTGTTGTTGAAGGTAAGGGCCGGAATAACGGCCTCGGGCTTCT
>CADBNG010000342.1 GCA_902795985.1 uncultured Lachnospiraceae bacterium | reverse complement strand
TCACGGCAATTCCGAGCAGATGATCGATGAAAAAACAGGAGAGCCCCATACGGCCCATACCACGAATCCGGTTCCGCTGATCCTTGTGAACGGCCCGGAAGGAACCGGCCTTAAGGAAGGCGGACGGCTCTGTGATATCGTGCCGACGCTGATTGACCTGATGGGTATGGAACAGCCGAAGGAAATGACAGGGGTGTCGCTCCTGACCCGTCCGTAAGAAACCGGAAAGACGGCTGAGGCATTGCTGAGTATTATCATTATTGCTTTTGCCGTCTTTTTTATTGTTACAGTCTTCCGGTCCCGCGGCAGCGGCCGCAAACGACCGGAATCCTAAACAATCGCTTGCATTTTTCGGACAGGTATGTTAGAGTGACGGATAGCGATGTTAGGAGGTTACTTATGTCAGCGCTCAGAATTATTTTAACCATTATTCTTGCAATCGACTGCGTTGCTTTGATCGTTGTCGTTTTGATGCAGCAGGGAAAAGGCCAGGGCCTCGGCGCATTAGCCGGCGGCAATGGCGATTCATACTGGGAGAGAAATAAAAGCCGCTCCGCGGAAGGGAACTTAAAGAAGATCACCCGTATTCTTTCCGTCGTTTTCTTCGGACTGGCTGTCGTACTGAATATTCCATTCTGATATGCCGAAAGAAAAAGGCACCAAACTGGTTGCCAACAACAAAAAAGCATTTCATGATTATTTTATTGAGGAGACCTTTGAAGCCGGTCTTGTTTTAGCCGGCACAGAGGTCAAATCTTTACGTATGGGAAAATGCTCCATTAAGGAATCGTTCCTGCGGATCGAGCAGGGAGAAATGTACATCTACGGCATGCATATCAGTCCCTACGAAAAGGGGAATATTTTCAATAAAGATCCCTTAAGAACAAGAAAACTGCTTCTTCATAAAGATGAGATCCGCAAGCTGACCGGAAAGGTCGCGGAAAAGGGTTTTACCCTTGTCCCGCTGCGGGTCTATTTCAAAGACTCCCGGGCGAAGATTGAAATTGCCCTTGCCCGGGGGAAAAAGCTTTATGATAAACGGGCATCCATTGCCGAAAAAGACCGGAAACGGGAAGCGGAACGGGATTTCAAACTGCGCTTTTGAGACTCCGGCATCGCAGGAGGAAAGGATTACGGATCCATGTTCAATAAAAAGAATCAGCGCATTGTCATTATTGTTTTAGCGGTTGTTATCGTGGTATCGATGATCCTCGGAATTATGGCTGCCGCGCTCTATTGATTTTTTTGCTTTGTTTAATTATACTGAGGAAAAAGAACGAAAGGGAATACAGATATGGGAATGATTATTGGCGAAAGTATTACATTTGACGATGTTTTGCTTGTTCCGCAGTATTCAGAAGTCACCCCTAATATGGTGGACGTTTCCACAACCCTCACAAAAACAATTAAACTGAACATCCCCATGATGAGTGCGGGTATGGATACCGTTACAGAACACCGTATGGCTATCGCCATGGCCAGGCAGGGAGGTATCGGCATTATTCATAAGAATATGTCGATTGAGGCCCAGGCGGACGAAGTGGACAAGGTAAAACGTTCAGAGAACGGCGTTATTACGGACCCGTTCTATCTGTCACCGGATCACACGCTGCAGGATGCCGATGACTTAATGGGAAAATACCGGATTTCCGGCGTTCCCATCACGGTCGGAAAAAAACTGGTGGGCATCCTGACCAACCGGGATCTGATGTTCGAAGAGGATTTTTCAAAGAAAATCAGTGAATCCATGACTTCAGAAGGGCTGGTTACGGCGAAAGAAGGCGTTACGATTGAAGAGGCGAAAAAAATCCTGGCAAAAGCCCGGGTGGAGAAGCTGCCGATTGTCGATGACAATTTCAATCTGGTCGGCCTGATTACCATTAAGGATATCGAGAAACAGATCAAATACCCGAACTCCGCGAAGGACGACCAGGGCCGTCTGCTCTGCGGCGCGGCCGTAGGAATCACCGCGAATATGATGCAGCGGGTCGCCGCTCTTTACGAAGCGCATGTGGACGTGGTCGTGGTGGATTCAGCCCATGGCCATTCATTGAATGTCCTCAACGCGGTGAGGGAAATCAAAAAGCATTATCCGGACCTTCAGGTTATCGCCGGCAACGTGGCGACGGCGGAAGGTACCCGGGCTCTGATCGAAGCCGGTGTGGATGCCGTCAAGGTCGGTATCGGACCGGGATCGATCTGCACCACACGTATTGTTGCCGGTATAGGCGTACCGCAGATTTCGGCAGTCATGGACTGCTACGCGGCGGCGAAGGAATATGGCATTCCGATCATCGCGGACGGAGGCATCAAGTTCTCCGGAGATCTGACAAAGGCTATTGCGGCGGGAGCAAACGTCTGTATGATGGGCAGCATGTTTGCCGGCTGTGATGAAAGCCCTGGAGATTTTGAATTCTATCAGGGCAGGAAGTATAAAGTGTACAGGGGAATGGGCTCCATCGCCGCGATGGAAAACGGAAGCAAAGACCGTTATTTCCAGACCGACGCTAAGAAGCTGGTTCCCGAAGGGGTCGAAGGCAGAGTAGCTTACAAAGGAACGGTCGAGGACGAAGTTTTCCAGCTGATCGGTGGTTTGCGTTCCGGAATGGGATACTGCGGAGCTAAAGATATTGAAACCTTAAAAGAGACCGGGAAATTTGTTAAAATCTCCGCGGCGTCTCTGAAGGAATCTCATCCGCATGATATCCACATTACGAAAGAAGCGCCGAACTATTCGGTAGAAGAGCTGTAAACCGGAGGGGGGTCTGTCGATCATTATCGTCGAGTCGCGCTGAAATCGCACAATTAAGAAGTACAGGAGGCGAATATGAAACTGCATGAATCCGGCGAAATGTATCTGGAAACAATACTGATCCTTTCGAAAGAAAAACCTGATCTGCACGCAATCGATATCAGTGAACATATGGGATACTCCAAACCCAGTGTTTCCCGTGCGGTCAGCATTCTGAAGGAGGACGGTTATATCACAGTGGATGAGTTTTCTCATATCACACTGACCAAGGAAGGAAAAAAGGTCGCAAGGAAGATTTATGAAAGGCACACGTTTGTGTCCGAACTGCTCCAGAGTATCGGAGTCGATGAAAAGACGGCGGATGAAGATGCCTGCAGAATCGAGCATGTGATCAGTGACAAGACCTTCGCAGTCCTTAAAAAGCACATAAAAGCCCGCAGAGCGGAAAAAAAGGAAGCGGAAAAAAAGGCTGCGAAATAAAACAGCGCGGCCTGAACAAAAACCATCAAAATGCCGGACGGGGCAGAACGCCTGTCCGGCATTTTAAAATACTGTTATAAATAATTACAGAAGCATTAAGAAACTCTTGCGCGGGACTTCTTTTTTCGTTACAATACTTGCGGGATAAAAGGTCCGCCGGATGCCAGTCTGGAGCGGATCGTGAAAAAAATCTGGAATCTGTTTATGATGCTGTTAACGGCACTGATGTTCCCGGGGTGTGCCGGGTTTTCTTCGTACGGACAGGAGTTTGTTATCCGGGCGGAATCGGTTTCCCCGACGGTAAGTGTGCAGCCGGAACAGAACCCGATTGCAGTTTATATCTGCGGAGAAGTCCGAAGGCCCGGTGTTTATACGCTGGATGAGACAGCCCGGATTGAAGACCTGGTGAATGCGGCAGGCGGCGCGCTTCCGGATGCGGATCTTTCCCGTATTAATCTGGCGCAGAAGCTGACCGACGGCCAGCAGGTCATCGTTTACGCGAAGAACGCAGGCGATGCCGGGGCCGGTACCGGGTCCGCCGGAAAGGTGAACCTGAACCTCGCGGACAAGGAAGAGCTGATGACGCTTCCCGGCATCGGAGAGGCGCGCGCCGAATCCATCCTGGCGTATCGTGAGGAGATCGGCTGGTTTCAGAGTCCGGAGGAACTCATGAACATCAGCGGAATTAAGGAAAAAATGTATGAAAAGATCGCGGATCGGATTGAAGTCTGACCGCGGCAGGCTAACTGAGGAAAGCAATGTCAAAAGTACTGGTTGTAGACGATGAGAAACTGATTGTTAAGGGAATCCGCTATTCCCTGGAGCAGGACGGAATGGAAGTGGACTGTGCCTATGACGGAGAGGAAGCGCTTCAGAAGTTTTCCACCGGGCATTACGATATCATTCTTCTGGACCTGATGCTGCCGAAGATTGACGGCTATACACTTTGCCAGACGATCCGGGAAACGTCCGAAGTGCCGATTATCATGCTAACGGCCAAAGGGGACGATATGGATAAAATCCTCGGCCTCGAATACGGGGCGGATGATTATATCACCAAACCGTTTAATATTCTGGAAGTCAAGGCCCGCATCAAGGCCATTATCCGGCGAACCTCCCGGACGGCTGCGGCGGAGGAACCGGAAAGCACGGTTTCCTTCGGGGATTTCCGTCTGGACCGGGAAAGCCGGCGCGTCTACATTGCCAGCAAAGAAATTAATCTGACGGCGAAGGAATTTGACCTTCTGGAGCTTCTGGCGTTTCATCCGACAAAGGTGTACAGCCGGGAGCAGCTTCTGAACCTGGTCTGGGGTGAGAGCTATCCGGGCGACGTAAGAACCGTGGACGTACATATCCGTCGTCTGCGGGAAAAGATCGAGAAACGTCCGAGCGAACCGCAGTATGTTCATACCAAGTGGGGTGTCGGTTATTATTTCCAAAGCTGAAACTCCGTACAGGCGAACCGGATTTTTACGGACCCTGCGCTTCAGGCTGATGCTGATCATGATTCTGATCGGGATCATTCCGACCGTTATCGTCGAGAATATCGTCGTTCGCGGCTATGAGGACAGGGCAGTAAAGAACCGCAGCGTTACGGTTAAAAACCAATGTGATATTATCTGCAACAAGCTGGCCATGCTGGGGTATTTCGAGGATCCGTCCAACGAAATCATCAACTCCCAGTTTGATATGCTTACGGGCATTTACGGCGGCCGTATTCTGGTCATTAACGACGATTACCGGGTCGTAAAGGATACTTATAATCTGGCAAACTGGAAGTATATCCTCTCGCCGGAAGTCGCCGGATGCTTCGACGGCAGTGAGAGCAGCTCCTATGACCGGGAAAACCAGTTTGTTGAAATGACGGCGAAGATCACCGATCCGTCCACAGTGGACAACAGCGTGATCGGTGTCATGCTGGTCAGCTTTTCCACAAAGGAAATCCATGATACTACAGCTTATATGAGCCGGCTGGGCCTGATCGTTCTGGGGATTCTGGCCCTGCTGATCCTGATCGGCGGATATGTCCTTTCCGGCGTGCTGGTGCGTCCGTTCCTGAAGATCACCAAGGCCATCGGATCAACCAAGGGAGATCTGCCGAGGGAGATGGAACCGGTGCATTCCTATGAGGAGACGGAGCAGATCTCCAATGCTTTCAATAAACTGATTTCCCAGGTCCGGATTCTGAACGATTCCCGTTCCGATTTCGTCGCGAATGTTTCCCATGAGCTGAAGACGCCGCTTGCTTCCATGAAGGTTCTGGCGGATTCCATTATCATGAATCCGGAGACGACGACGGAGGAATACCGGGAGTTCATGAACGATATCTCTTCGGAGATTGACCGGGAGAACGCGATCATCACGGACCTTCTCTCGCTGGTCCGGATGGAGAAAAAAGTTGATGATATTAATGTGACCGAGACCAATGTCAATGAGCTGCTGGAGCTTGTGATCCGGCGCTTAAAACCGATTGCCGACGAAAAGAACGTGGAGCTTACCTATGACTGCTTCCGCCCGGTTTCGGCGCAGATCGATCCGACCAAAATGGCCCTGGTCATGACCAACCTGATTGAAAACGCGATCAAGTACAATAAGCCGGAAGGCGGATGGGTGCGGGTGGCGCTGAATTCCGATCAGAATTTCATGTATCTGACCGTTGCGGATTCCGGAATCGGAATCCCGGAGGAAGCCTTTGATCACATATTCGAGCGGTTCTACCGCGTCGATAAGAGCCATTCCCGTGAGATCGGGGGAACCGGTCTGGGCCTGGCAATTACAAAGAATGCCATCAGCATGCATAATGGGGCGATAAAAGTGACCAGCACCGAGGGCGAAGGTTCGACGTTCCTTGTCCGGGTTCCGCTGACGCATGTAGAACAGGGGGGTGAATCATGAGAAAGTATCTGATCCCCATCCTTATGATTTCGTTACTGTTGGCTTCCTGCGGCCGGACTGCCGTAGAGGAGGAACGTTATACGGTCTGTTATCTGAGTGAAGATAGCAAGCTGCTGCTTGAAAACACCTGTACGAATGATATCGGTACAGGAGAGGACGAAGAAAGCATCGAGGCGCTGTCGGACGAACTCAATAACGGAAAAGACGTGCCGGTCGGATCCCTTCCGCTGTTAAATGACGATACAAAAATCCGCAGCGCGAAAAAGGATGCCGGTGTCCTGACCGTGGATATCGGGGCCGGATATTATGACCTGACAGCCTTTGGCCAGCTTCTTGTCCGTGCCGGAATCACCCGTACGTATACACAGCTCGATACAGTGAATGCCGTCAGGATTCTTGTAAACGGCAAACCGGCAGTGGATTCCGACGGGAATGAGATCCCGGTCATGAAAGCTTCGACCTTTGTGGATGAGAAATCCGACGGCATCAACAATTACCGAAGCACGGAAATGACCCTGTACTTTGCCAACGAGGACGGAACGGAGCTGGCGGCCGAAAAACGCACGGCCTATTATTCCATCAACACGCCGATTGAACAGGCCGTGATCAATGAACTGATCCGCGGACCGGTCCTCGGCGGGTGCCTGCGTACGCTTCCTCCGGACCTGAACGTCCTCAACGTTACCATCCAGGATGAAATCTGCTACGTCAATTTTGACGACAGTTTTGAGCATTCTTCCTTTGAGATGGATCCCCAGATACAGATCCGCTCGATTGTCGATTCCCTTGCCAGCGTCTGTTCCGTCAAACAGGTGGCCATTTCGGTGAACGGCAGCAGCAGCGTACAGTATAAGGGGACGGTCGATCTGGAACAGATCTTTACTCCGGATATCCCGGAGAGCGCAAATTGATTCCGGTTTGTGTTATTATTCCATGAAAAAATGATAAATACTGCCGCAGGGGAATCCGCGGCAGAAATTCCGATTGTTCAGGAGAAGGCTGCGGTATGAGAAGAAGGCCTTTGTTCGCGGCGTTTCTTGTCCTGATCCTGCTGATCGTGGTTTTTAAAGAAAAGGGCATGCCTCTCTGGGGCTGCGATTTCCTGACGGAAGAACAGGAAAAGTCCCTGAACCGCGTTCTCTTTACTACCGGTACGATAACAGACCGGCGATGGACAAAAAACGGCTGCACGTACATTCTGTCGGACGTTTCCGTCCGCTGCGCTTCCGAAACCGTGACTCTTCGGAAGATCCGCATTCCATCCACAGAAGAACAGATCCGTATCGGCACCAGGATCCGCGCGAAAGGGCGCGTGGATCCGTTTCCGGGTGCTTCGAATCCGGGAGGATATGATGCTGCGGCCGCGAACGCCGCGGAAGGAGTTCGCTTCCGCCTGCGGATGAAGAGCTTTACTGTCCTGGCGGAACCGGAAAAGGACACGTTCCGGGAAAGGGCAGCGCAGCTTCGGGAAAGGATATGCCGTCTTTTTGAAGAAAACATGGGAGAGGAATACGGATCGATCCTTTCGGCCATGCTGCTGGGGGAAAAAAGCAGCCTGAACGAAGAGACGAGGATCAATTATTCGGTTTCCGGCCTCAGCCATCTTCTGGCCATTTCCGGCCTGCACGTGGGTATTCTGGGAATGCTTCTTCTTCAGATGTTTCTGCGGCTGCGGATTCCGAAGAAGGCGGCTTTGCCCGCCGTTTCCGTGTTGCTGGCCTTTTATTGCGGCTTCACCGGGAATCATGATTCAACGCTCCGCGCTTTTGTCATGTTTTCCGTTATGGCCGGCGCAGGATGCTTCCTGAGAAGTTATGACATGCTTTCTTCCCTTTCGGCAGCCGGAATCCTTTTGCTCCTTCACCGGCCGGAGCGGCTGTTTCATGCAGGCTTTATTCTGTCTTTTGCCGCTGCCGCTGCCCTGGGGATCCTGTACCCGGTACTCCGAAGAACCCGGCTGTTTCAGCCGTTAAAGCCGGCTGGCTTTGCCGGAAGGATTCGCAGCAGGAGCCGGGAGGGCCTTGCCGTCTGGCTGTGCGTGAATGCCGTTACAATTCCGTTTGTGCTGTGGTATTACGGGGAAATGCCGGTTTACGGCGTTCTGGCAAATATTCTGTTTGTGCCGATGACGTCGGCTCTGATTCTTTTCGGCCTGGGAGGCGCAGCCCTGGCTCTGGCCTTTCCGAAGTGCGCGCCTATTGTTCTCTGGGCCCCGAAAATGATAACGGCTGTCCAGGACCGGGCCGGCGCGGTCCTGAGAAACGTTCCGGGAAGCGTCTGGATCAGCGGAAGACCGGACGGCTGGCGGCTGGGATTTTATTTTGCGGGTCTGACAATCCTGTTTCTATGGTTAAGAATCCATTCGGGGACAGAGACTCCGGGAACGGCGATCCGGAAAAACGCGCTGGTTCCTGTCCTGTCCGCGGTACTGATGCTGCTGATCCTGGTCCGGCCGTATCATCCGTTTTCCATCACAGCCCTGGATGTGGGGCAGGGGGACGGGTTCGTTATAACGGATGGGGGAGGAGGCGCTTATCTGATGGACGGAGGAAGCAGTTCGACCGATTCGGTGGGCGGGTTTGTGATCCTTCCTTATCTCAAAAACCAGGGAATCGCGGTTTTGGACGGGGTATTTGTCTCTCATAATGACGCGGATCATATGAACGGTATATTGGAAATGCTGCAGAAGGCCGCTGACCGTACAACGGCGGTAAGAATCCGGTCGCTGTATCTGCCTTTCTGGATGAAGGAGGAGGAAACCGGAATGCGTCTGGCAGAGGCTGCGGAAAAGGCAGGAACAGACGTAAGATATCTGAGCGCAGGGGATTCTTTTGTTTCAGGACAGATAAGCGGGGAGATCCTCGCTCCCGAAGCGGATTCCGGAGCGGCTGGCAATGAAGGCTCCCTGGTGCTTGGACTGCAATACGGGGGATTCCGGGCTTTGTTTACCGGGGATCTGGAAGGGGAGCCGGAACAGGAGCTCTGTGAACGCCTGGAACACTATGATTATCTGAAAGTAGCGCATCATGGTTCGTCTCATTCCACACCGTCGGAGTTCCTGGATGCGGTAACTCCGGAACTGTGCATTATCAGCGCTCCGGAGAACAGTATATACGGGCATCCCGGGAAAGATACGCTGCAGCGGATAGAGGCCTCCGGCGCGCGTTGGCTGCAGACCGGTCTTTGCGGGGCGGTGCGCGTAAGGGCAGGAGAGGGATGCTTTTATGCCGAAACCTGGCGGTATTAAAGATTACCGGGTCGGATGGAACAAAGGGAGGAAGGCCCCTTGAGTATAGTTATGATTGGCAAACCGGTCGATCAAATATAATTATGACTGACAAACCGGACGATCAAAAGGCCTGTACGTTCCCGTCGTCAGGCGTCGTCCCGCTCAGCCTTTCACTCATACTGGCAGCGGCTGTTCAGTTGCAAACCGGACGATCAAAGGACCCGTGCGTTCCCGTCGTCAGGCGTCGTCCCGTTCAGCCCTTCACTCGTACTGGCAGTGGCTGTTCCGCTGTATTGGCAAGTCGCTCTATGTCTTCGTCCCTCAGCCAGAGCGACTAGGG
>CADBNG010000341.1 GCA_902795985.1 uncultured Lachnospiraceae bacterium | reverse complement strand
CCAAGGCGCGTTTCGAGTGGGCCTCGTTTTTCAGCTGGATCTTCAGAAAATCCTCATACTCCCGGAACACATCCTGCGGCAGTTCCTTCTCGATATCCAGCCGGTTTTCCACGCGATTCAGACGCTGCTCGACGGTCAGATCGAACAGGTCGTCGATGCTGACGCCGAACACCTCCGCCAGGAGAGGGAGCGTCGTTATATCCGGCATCGCCACCGCGTTTTCCCATTTGGACACCGCTTGCGCGCCGATCCCCAGCTTTTCCGCCAGCTGTTCCTGCGTCAGCCCCGCCTTGAAGCGCAGCTGTCTGATTTTCTTTCCGAGTTCCATAGGTTTTCCCTCCCGCATCCTGTTGTCCGGTTTACGGCCTTATTGTACAAGACCGGCCTGAAGGATGCAATAACGCAGCTCGCAACTTCACTCGCCTGTTGGTGGAGTCAAAAGAACAGCAGGCACCCGGACGGGTGCCTGCTGTTTCATGTGAGTGATGAATACCGCTGCTCACGCCGAGTCATCTGTGCAGAATGGAGATGTATTTCCGTTTTTGTATTGCTCTGCCGACGGGATTAGACAGGATACCGGCCGTAATACCGATGATCCACACATATTTCCAGCCTATAAGAAACCCGATCAGATTGATGACCGCGATGATGATCGCCCAGTATATGAGCTGAAATCTCACAGCCGCTTTATTCAGCTCACCGACAACATCGATTCCGTTCGAGGAATGCGGCGCGTTCTCGATAAACTCCGCTGCCCCCGCGGCTCCTGTGCAGGAACGAAAATCCGCACTGCACGCTTCGGCGGCCTTTCCATAAGCGGAGTTGCTCAGAACTTCCTGTATGGCAGCCTGGATACCGTCAACCGAATCGTCATTCAAAACCGTACCTGCGCCGATCTCCGTAACCCTTCTCGCCACCGCTTTCTGTTCGCTGGTCTGCGGGTAGAGCACCATCGGAGTCGCCATATACAGGCTCTCGGAAACGCTGTTCATACCGCAGTGCGTAATAAAGGCATCTGCCCTGGAAAGAATGTCAAGCTGATTGACATAGGGATACACCTGGATGTTGTCAGGCAGCACGCCCAAAGACTCGCGGCTTACCGCATTCCCGCAGGAAATGACGACGTCGACATTCTGATCCTGCAAGGCTTGCTTGCATTTAGCGTAAAAATCCGGTCTGTCGTTGATAACGGTTCCCATGGAAATATAAACGAGCGGGCGCTGCTTCGTTTTATCCGGAACGGCATTTGAAAAAACAGAGGGGCCTACAAATGCGTAGTGGTCAGAAAAGCTTTCTGCATAGGGCTGAAAGCGCCGTGAAGTATAGACGACGCTGTCTGTATGATTGTCGCTCTGGATCAGCGACAGGGCGCCTTTCACATGGTAGCCGTAGGGCTCGAGCTTTTTCAGTTCCTTTGACACTCTCGGCAGCCCGAGGATCATATCTGCCAACTCTCGGGGCGTATTTTTCATGTACTGTGAGGACAGCCGATTAAAGGCAAAGGTACTGGTGGAAACCACCATCGGCACATGATGCTTCCACGCGCTCAGTTTGCCCCAGAAGCAAACGGAATCCGTATATACAAGGTCAGGCCGGAAGGTCTTAAACTCTTCATCAAGAAAGCCGTCCATACTGAGTGTGATCCGGATATCCTGCACCGTCATCTCTGTAGTGGATATGTTTTTCAGTCCGTCTTCTTCCTGTTCCGAGAGCGCGGGCAGATACGCATCACAAGAGATAAACTCCGCTCCGGTTGCGTTGATCTTATCTCTAAACTCATCAAACGAATAGAATCTGACCGTGTTCCCTCGTTTCACCAGTTCCGCAGCAACCGGCAGCATGGGATTCGTATGACCATGCGCGGGAATACAGAAAAAAGCAACTTTCTTCATTCTTTGCTCCCGTCCTGACCCTGAAATGCCATGCCAAACAATTCGGCAAACGCACCTTTGGGGGGAATAGCGATCCCACGCTTCTCATCGCCAAGAAGAAGCAGTGTATCACCGGGCTTGATGCCAAAGATGTCCCGAGCCTGTTTCGGTATGACGATTTGTCCTTTTTCTCCGACGGTAGCCGTCCAGGCATATTTTCCTTCCGGTGCTTTCATTGTTCCACCTCAGAAGTATGATTTGTATAACAAATTATACTTTCTCCGTGTACACTTGTCAAGAAGGAAAGGGCGGCGGGGATGGCTCCCCGCCGCCGAATTCTTATCCTCTTGTTTTAACCATGGCAACAGAAAACAGCAGGCACTCCGAAGAAT
>CADBNG010000340.1 GCA_902795985.1 uncultured Lachnospiraceae bacterium | reverse complement strand
CCGGCCCGGACGTGGCCAAAGGTATCCGGACTCGGAATCATTCCGCCGGGAACGTCAAAGGAGCCGGTCAGGGCCGCCAGCGCCTGGACCGCCCGGTGATTCTGGTATCCGTTTTTATGATGCACGAAAGCGCTGGAGGACTGGGCAATCGCCAGCGGCAGGTGCCCGCCGATGATTTCCGCGGCTTCCCGTATTTTTTCCGCCGGCACCCGGGTGATCTTTTCCGCCTCCTCCGGCGTAAAACGCAGGACGTATTCCTTATACTCCGGGAATCCGTGAACCTTTTTGTCAATATAATCCGAATCGATCCATCCCCGGACGATCAGTTCCCGGGCGATCGCGTGGGCCAGGGCTCCGTCGGTCCCCGGGACCGGGCGAAGGTGCAGATCCGCCTCCATTTTGACCGCCGGCGTGATCCGCGGATCCACGATGATGACTTTTTCCTTCCCCTTTCTGGGATAGCCGGATCCCACGTTTTTGGAATTGCAGGGATTGTATCCCCATCCCAGAAACGTCCCGCAGTTCTTCCGGTCCGGCAGGACCGCGTCGTACCCGGCCGCTGTCTTCCAGGACATGGCCGTGGCGGTAAAGCAGGTGGAGGATTCCGATCCGTAATTCACCGAACCGAAGGAATAACAAAGCCGCTGAAGGAACGGGCGGTACCATTTGTTATATCCGGAATAAAAAGCCACGGCCGAAGCGCCGTCTTCGTCTTTTACTTTTTTAAAACGCGCGGCAATCTCCGCAAAAGCTTCCTCCCAGCTGACCGGTTCAAACTGCCCGCTTCCTTTTTCCCCCACACGGCGCAGCGGGGTTGTCAGGCGGTCTTCCCGGTAAATATACTGCCGAAGCGCCAGGCCTTTTGTGCACAGGTGCCCGCCGCCGCCCGGATGTTCTTCCGTTCCCCGGATTTCCGTAATCTTACCGTCCCGGACGGTACAGGTCACTCCGCATCCGGGAGCCGGAGAACAGATATCGCAAAAGCTGTACGCCGTCCGAACCCGGGTGTCCTCCCCCGGATGTTCCGCAGCAGGCTCCTTCCCCGTTATTTCCGGTTTTTCTGACATGTTCTCTCCCTTCCGTCAGTTCTCTTTTCCCTTATATTCCAGACACAGCATTGTCAGATCGTCAAACTGCTCGGCTTCCCCGATAAAAGCGCCGACCGCTGTCTGTATATCGGCAAGGGTCTGCCGGGGATCGGCCTCCTGCCGGGCATTCAGGGTTTCCAGCATCCGGTCAAGGCCGAACATCCTGTTTTCGGCATCCGTCGCCTCCGGAACCCCGTCGGTGTACAGGAACAGTTTATCCCCGGGATTCAGCTGCATCTCCTCTTCCCGGTATTTCCGGCCGGCCATCGCGCCGAGGAACAGGTCGTGCCGGCTCCGGATCAGCTCATAACTTCCGCCGGCTCTTTTAAGCACCGGGTATTCATGTCCCGCGTTCGCGCTGGTCAGCCTTCCGGTGGAAATTTCAAGAATGCCGATCCATACCGTTACAAACATGTCCTCCCGGTTATTGTCGCAGACTGCCCGGTTCGTGTGCTCCAGGATCCGGGCCGGGGATTTGCCCTGCATGGCGTTGTTCTTGATGATGATCGTTGCGGACATCATGAACAGGGCCGCAGGCACGCCTTTGCCGGAAACGTCGGCGATGACCAGCGCGAGATGGTCGTCGTCCACAAGGAAGAAATCATAAAAATCACCGCCGACCTCCCGGGCCGGGGTCATTGACGCGTAAAGATCAAACTCGCAGCGGTCCGGAAAAGCCGGGAAGCGGTTCGGCAGCATGTCCGTCTGGATCCGCGCCGCCAGTGCCAGTTCCGTACCGATCCGTTCCTTTTCCGCCGTGATGGTTTCGATCCGTTCCAGATAATCGTCAATTTCCCCGGAAAGTTCCATCACGTCTTCCGCAAGCTGGCCGATTTCATTGTACGAACGGATCCCGGAAAGATTCCCGATGACGATCCGGCTGTCTTTTGTCTGCTTATACATCCGGATATTCTGCTGCACCTGCCTCAGCGGCCGCAGTACGAAGAAAAACAGCAGAAGCAGGCAGATGACCGACAGAACAAGCTGAAGGATCATGACATAGAGGGTTCCCGTCTTTGTCTGCGCAACGATGCCTGAGCGCAGATCCGACAGGTTATAGGTCAGCCCGATAAAATGGTCCCGGCCGTCCAGGCTGTCCAGATAGCCGTAATAATCCATATAGCTGCCGGCATTCGCCAGATGCTCCGAATTCTCTTTCGCGCCGCGCATGGCTTCCTGCTGGCTTTCCGATACCTCCACCTGGGTGCCAAGGATATACACTTCCTCATAATTCGTACCCCGTACGTCTCCTTCATCGGCAGCGCTGAAAAGGAAAAACTGCTTCCGGAAGGATTCATCGGATACGACGATAAACAGGAAATCAACGTGATAGACCCGTTTAATCTGGTCAATCCGGGTCGTAAACCAGGAATAGGTAATCTCGGCATAAAGCTGCCGGTCTTCCGGCGGCAGGGCTTCCAGCGCCGTTTCATCCGCATATTTCAGCGAAAGACCCGGCTGCCGCTGCGTCAGCACCCGGCATTTCTCTTCCGTTTTCGTCCCTGTCTGAAAGTCCGCATCGTATTCGATATCCAGTTCGCCGGCATGCTCATACCAGTACCGGAGCAGCCATTGATACGCCGGATATTCCTTCATCGAAAGGCGGACTTCCTGCGCGATGTCCCCGGCAAGCTTCTCCGTCTGCGCCCGAACGGTCCTGCGGGTGAGCGCGTATTCTGACAGAGAAGTAATGACTCCGGTAATCAACACAGCAACCATAAAAAAAACCGTTACTTCCGGAATAATGCCAAAATACCGTTGTTTCTTCATTTGCATGCCTTTTCCTTCTGCATTTTTCGGGTAATCGGACAGGCTGCCCGAAAACACGGTTTCTCTCCTTTTTCTATTATATTCAATCCGAAACTCCGTTGTAAAGGTATGGAATGCCCTGATCCTTTTTTCTGTCCGGTCCTCCTCTTGACCGCCCGGCAGGGATTCCCTAAAATGGAGCCAAATGGGGCGAAGGGGACAGTCCCTTTCGCCCCCTGCTCTGTCCCTTTCGGACACAGGAGCCGAAGGGGACAGTCCCCTTCGCCCCCTGCTCTGTCCCTTTCGGACACGAAGCCGTTTCATATACGCAGGACGATAAAAATGCGCGATTCCGTTCAGCCCACCCGGATCAATCAGGAAGGCGGCCGCACAAAGCGGACGCTTGTTTTTGTGATCTCCGAAGAACAGGCCGGGCGGACGGTCCGGGAGTTTCTGCAGCAGGAACTGCACTTCTCAAGGCGTCAGATTTCCTCTTTGAAATACCGGGAGGACGGAATCCGGGTCAACGGTGAAATGAGCCGCGTCAGCCGGGTGCTGAAAGCCGGAGACCTCCTGCAGATCGTACCGAAAACATCCGGACTCCTGTATCTGGATCACGGTTCTTTTGACCGGCCGCCGGAAATCCTGTTCGAAGACCGGGATCTGCTGATTGTGAACAAGCCTTCCGGCATGGTCTGCCACCCCTCGCCGGGGCATTATGCCGACACCCTTTCCAATCAGGCTGCAGCCTACGCGGCTTCCCAGGGCGAGGACTGGACAATCCGGCTGGTCGGCCGTCTCGACAAGGACACTTCCGGCATCGTCATCTTTGCCAAAAGCTCCGAAGCCGCCGCCGGGCTTTCCACCGGCCGTTGTCCGGTTCAGAAGACCTATTACGCGGTAACGGAAGGACATCCCGGCCGCGGAATCGTCACGGTCCCCATCGGCTCCGACCCGGAGGTCCTGGGCAAAATGAAGGCCGACCCTTTCGGCAGGCCGGCCATAACATTTTTTGATGAAATCCGCTCGGAAGGCGGGTTGAGCCTGGTAAAAGTCCGGATTGAACACGGGCGGACCCATCAGATCCGGCTGCATCTGGCGTCCATCGGTTTCCCGCTTGCGGGCGACGCGATGTACGGCCGCGGCGTAAAGGGCGAAACCCACGCCGCGCTCCACTGCCGGCAGGTTGTATTCACGCACCCTTTCACAGGAGAAACGATCACGGTCACCGCGCCGTTTCCCGCGGACTGGGCTATAATGCCGGAAACATAAACCGGCCGTTCCGGCCTTCACGGGCTTTTACATTTTTCAAATCGTCACCGTATCTCCCGCAGACAAATAATGCAGCCGTTTCATAAACCGGCTCATATATTCGAACTGCGCCATACCGGTGCAGTGGCCGGTATAGTAATCCGCATCAAAAGCATTCAGCTGCTCTGCCGCTTCCTTCAGCCGTTCGCCGGTCTCCCAGTGCATGAAATGAAAACCGCCCACCTGGACATCCGGCCGGAAGGCCTCCATCAGATTCAGAATGCCGATATGGGAGCAGCCGGTGAACAGAACGGTCTTTCCCTCTTCCCGGACCAGCAGATACTGTTCATGACGGAAATCCTCCGGTTCGACCCCTGCTCCGACATCCATGGAAAGATTTCCCACATCCACGGGGATCCGGCATACTACGTCAGACGCCGGGACAACAGTCAGGCCGTCGGCGATCTCCGTCCTCCGATCAATAAAAACCAGCCTCGGATTCTCTTTCAGCGCAGGATCCAGCCCGATATACTCCATTTCATCCTTATAATGCTGCTCAAAAGCATGGACATTCAGATAGACCTTCGCGGCCGTATTCCGCTTCAGGAATTCCTCCAGCCCGCCGCCGTGATCATTATGGCCGTGGGAAAGAACCATGAGATCCACGCCCGCAAGATCCACACCCAGACGGTCCGCGTTTTCGGCGAAAAGGGTGCTTTTGCCGGAATCAAAAAGGATTCGAAGGCCGTTGGTTTCAATATAAAGGCTCAGCCCGTGCTCCACCGGAAGGCCGCAGGCCGACGTATTCTCCAGAAGCGCCGTGATTTTCATTCTCTGTGATCTCCTTTCCCATTCCGTCGGTACAAAAGAACCCGGTATCGAAAGCCCCTGCTGCTTTCATCATAATGATTTCCAGCCTAGACTTCTTTCACCTTCCCGGTATCCGGATCGATCCTCAGTGTGACATTCTTCACGGAGTCCTGACGTGTTGCCTCCAGATAGATCTTTCCCTTCTTGACCCAGATCTTACCCGGCCACATGTACTTGTTATTGCCGGTCCATTCGAGGTTTTTGATCAGCTTTCCTTTTTTGTTCAGGATCACGACCGGCCCGCCCGAAAGGCCGCTCACAACATAAAGCTTGCCGGAAGAATGGCAGAACGCATGGGCGGATCCCTGGATGTTCTTGCTTTTATAGGTCCACTTCTTTTTTCCGGTCAGGATATTCAGCGCGATGACCTTCCCGTTGTCGTAATAAAAATAGGTCCCTTTGCTGTTGTAGCCCAGGCCTCCGCCGCTTTCCAGCTGGGCCGGGGACCGGGCGGAAGTCTTCTTCGTCCAGATTGTCTTCTTCCCGGAAGCCTTGATCTCGCAGTATCGTTTGCCTCCGCTGTTTACATATTTTGTCGTGATCTTCGGGTAAATATAGAAAGTCTTGCTGATCTTCCCCGTATACTTACCCTTGCCCTTGACTGTCAGGGTCGCCTTGCCGACATTGACGTTATCCTTGTAGGAAACGGTATAGTCCCTTCCCTTTTTCAGGACTTTCGAGCCGGCCTTTACAACGGTGGAGTCGGTCTGGGTCCGCGCTTCTCCGGTATAAACTTTGTATTTGTGTTTCAGTTCGACGGAGGTGATCTTCGTCTTTGAACCGGAGCCGGATCCTGCCTTAAGTACCGGCGCGGCAGCTTCCGCCTCTGCGGAGGCAAAAGCCGGGACACACAGCGTAATCGTCAGAACGACCGTGAGAATCCATAGCGTTGCTTTTGTCATCTTTTTCATTGGCTGTCTCCTGTCCTTCGGCAGTCGTGATGATCGGTTTCCGTTTTCCCCTGTATGGGTCCCGGTGTCTTTTATTCATTATACCGTCAGGACGGATGAAATGGTAGTACCCCGGCCGGCTTTTGTCTGGCTGCTAAGACAAACATCCTGACCGTTTTTCCAGAAATGCGTGCGGCAGCAAAAGGCGGTCCCTTTGTTAAAGGTTATGCCGCATGAAACTACGGGACACTCTCTTTATTTCACCCTCTCTTCCCAAAACGAAGGGGACAGCCCTTTGTAAGGTTCTGTCCCCGTAATGAATAAAGTCGTTTTCGGTCTGTATTACTGTTCAGCGTAAGTATCAAAATAGCCCTGGATGAAGACGATGGGAGTGCCCTTATCACCGGAGCCGCTGGTCAGATCGCAGAGGGATCCGATCAGGTCGGCCAGCTGTCTCGGGGTCGTCCCTTCGGAGGCCATATTGCCCACCAGGCTGCCTTCCTTGGCGCGGATGGCGTCCTTCATGGCGTTGGTCAGTTCTTCTCCGGCCAGATGACCGAAATCGTTGTCCGCCAGGTATTTCAGCTTCAGTTCGTTGGGTTTGCCGTTCAGGCCCTCGGTAAAGGCCGGGGATACGACCGGATCGGCCAGCTCCCAGATTTTTCCGACCGGATCCTTGAAGGCGCCGTCGCCGTAAACCATGCAGTGCATTTTGATGCCGGTGGCCGCTTCCAGGCTGGCCTGGAGCTTCGCGACAAAGGCTTCGCACTCTCTCGGGAACAGCTTGACCTTGTCTTCGGTCGCCTTGTTGGAGCCGTACAGTCCGAATTTCTCGTTGTATCCGCTGCCGTCTACGGACGCGTTCATGATATCGGCCATGGTCAGGACCTTTTCGGCGCCGGCGGCCAGAAGCCTTCTCTTCGAACGCTCGCGGCTGTGGATATCGCAGCAGAGCACGTTCTTCGTATAGTTCAGGATCGCGCGGACATCGTTCGCGAAGATGAATTCCGCCTCGCAGCCTTCCGCCGCGAAGAGTTCCTTGTAATACTCCACGTAGTCCACACCGGTGAACGGATGCTTTTCATATCCGAACAGCTCACGGTATTTCTTTTCGTCCAGAACATCCGAATAGGGATTCACGCCTTTTTCATCCAGCATGTCCTCATCGAACAGATGGTTGCCGACCTCATCGGACGGATAGCTCATCAGGATATAAGCCTTTTTGAACGCCCGGGCAAAGCCCTTCAGGCAGATGGCAATACGGTTGCGGCTCATGATCGGGAAAGTAATGCCGATCGTGTCCGTACCGAACTTATTCTGACAGTCTTTGGCGATATCATCGACTGTCGCGTAGTTGCCCTGTGTCCTGGCGACGACCGCCTCGGTCACGGCAACAACATCCTTTTCATGGAATTCAAACTTCTGGTCTTCCTGGCATGCGGTGATGGCTTCTGTGACGATCGCGACCAGATCATCGCCTTCTTTTACGACCGGGCAGCGAACGCCCCGGGAAATGGTTCCTGTTGTTCTCATGAATGCTCCTTCTCGCTCTGTTGTCAGCAGGTGCGTTTTTTAATACTGTACTATTTTAACGACTCGCCGGAAAGATTGCAATATGCTAAAGCGATAAAATACGGCGAAGGGGATGTGCTCCCCCGTTATAAACGAGACAGAGGGGATACGCCCCCTCTGTCACTTTTTTGAATCAAAGGGTCTGTCCCCTTTGTTTCGTCTTTATTTCACTTTCCCGCTTATTTGGAAGTCACGTACTTCTTCGCGCTCCAGGCCGAATAATAGTTGGTTCCGACCGTTTTGTACGCGCGGATCCGGACATAGTATTTTTTGCCCTTCGTCAGGCTCTTCAGTGTCGTTGAAACTGTCGCGCCCTTATTGATCGTTACGGTCTTCGCGTCAGAGAAATCGCTCTTCAAGCCGTACTGGATCTCATACCCGTTCGAACCGGCGATCTTGCCCCATTTCACCACGGCAGTCTTCGTCGCCGAACTGGTCAGCGAGGAAATAGCCGGCTGCGCGACAAAATAGGTCGAGGCCGATCTGGACAGCGTGCTGTTGCCGGTGCCCGCGAACGCAACGATCTTATACGTGTACTTTTTGGCATTGGCTGCCCCGGTATCCGTATAGTTCACCGTACTGCCACTGGAGATCTTCCAGATCCGGTCACTGCCGCGGTAAACCAGGTAACCGGTTGCTCCGGCGACCTTCTTCCAGGTCAGCTTAACGCCTTTATCCGTATTGGCAAAAACGAGTGAAGAGGTCGCGGCGGGAACCACCTTGATGGTGATGGTCTTGCTGGCCTTGGCATAGCCGTTCGCGGCCGCCGCCGTAACGGTGATCTTCACCGAACCGACCTTGACGCCCTTTATAACACCTTTGGAATTAACGGTCGCGATGGCGGTATCCGCCGATTTATACGTAACTTTCGTTTTTGCCCCGGTCACCGTAATGGCATCGGTCTTGCCGACCGCGACCGAGGATGCCGCCGCCTTGACGGTGATCTTCTGCGCGATCAGCTTCGCCACCACGGTATCTTCCGGTTCGATCGGCGTTGTTCCGTCCGCATCCGCGAAAAGTTTTCCGCAGTCGGCACAGCGATAATACTCGATATTGCCTTCCGCGTCCACCGTAGCCGCCTTTGCCGCCACCTTTTTCAGGCTGTGGCCCTTCGGGCCGATTTCTTCCCAGCGGATCTGTCCGCACCAGGGACAGACACACAGCATGATCCCGCCTTCTTCACAGGCCGGCTCAATGAAGACTCCCTTTGCCCAGAAATGATGGCCGCAGTTTTCACGGAGTTCAACCCAGCACCAGGCATCCCGGAGCTGTTCCCCGTTATAATAAAGCATGGCATGGACGTTCACGCCGCCCCAGCCCTTCTCTTTAATCT
>CADBNG010000339.1 GCA_902795985.1 uncultured Lachnospiraceae bacterium | reverse complement strand
TTGTATATCCGGACTGAAAAACTGCAGGGTGTCCTTCCTGTGAGAACTTTGCCGGTAAGGACCGGGTAAACTGATAAAGCTGGAGCCTGAAAACAGGCGCCGGCTTTTGACGGCTTCAGAATGCGGGCAGCATTCTGAAAAGGAGGTGCAGGATGTCCATTACCGGATTGAATCATATTACAATTAATGTCGTTGATCTGGAAAAGTCAAAAGCATTCTATGAAAAAGTGCTGGGACTTGAGCAGAGCGGTTTTATCAATATGGGGGATCATACGCTGACATACTATGCGCTGCCCCAGGGGGTTCTTCTGGAACTGATCGATTATGAGACAAAGGATGAACCGGCGCCGGTTCCGGTGACCCATGTCGGGATGTACCGGCATTTCTGCCTGGAGGCGGATGATCTGGAGGAAATCGAACGCCGCTGCCTGGAGGCGGGGATTTTGGTGACCAGCGCTCCGGCCTGGGTGGAGAAGCTCGGAAAGACAAATATGCTGCTGATTGACCCAAACGGGGTGGAACTGGAAATTTTCCTGAAGGAATGCTGACAGGGCTCCCGCTTTTCCCCGGCGGAGAGCGGATCACGGAAAAAGGAGAGCGCCAGGATGTATGAGCAAAGCGCCGCTTGGAACGAATATTACAGAGAAACGGAACCCGAAAGGCGCTCGGAAAAGCTGCCGGAGCTTCTGAAAACACAGCCGGATGACGGTGCGAATGCCCTTCGGAAAAGGCTGTATGATCTCAGACATCCGAAGCTGAAGGGGCAGGACGGGCAGGCAGACCTGCTTCTGTGGCAGTGCGTGAATTTCATTCAGCTGTATGCCACTTCCAGATTTCTGAAAGGAAGTGCCAGAAGAGAAGTAGCCGATTCCTTGAAAAAAGCGGGGATGGAGGAGGCGCTTTCCTGGGGCGACGCAGGGGAAAAGGCCCTGTACTGGGAATACAGGAACGCATACCGGCGTTACTGCAATACCACGAAAAATCCTTCCTACAGAAAAACCCTGTTTGGTCTGATCAGTTCCAGCGAAGCAGACAAAAAGGAACAGCTCCGTAAGGACACCTGGGAGATGTCCGAGGGTCTTGCACAGCGGCTTGGCATGGAGGAACAGCTCAGGATCTGGATCCGGGCCGTAAACGACGAATATGCCATGGTCAGTAATTGTTGACAAAGCATAACCCGGGTGGGATAATATGCTGGTGCAAAAATTTGTTTTCATGTGATTTGCCGATTACTTTTCACAAAGCGTACGGAAAAAATGACGGCTTCGTTTGATAGGATGTACATGCTGGCGAAAACGGGAGGGAGTATTTTGGAAAACATCAAACAAAATGCGATTGTAAAAAAACTGGGCTTTAACCGGATCATTCTGTTCGGCATACTTCTTTTGATGTATGGGATCTTTTCTGCAATCATTCCGGGATTTGCCGGACCGGCCCGCATCATGAGCGTGCTGAACTATGTCTATTTCCTTGGTTTCCTGGCATTGGGAGTCACCTTTGTTATCGCGACGGGGGGAATTGACTTCTCCATCGGTCCGGTGATGTTCTGCTGCGCCCTGATGGCAGGGTATACCTTAAACACCTACGGAGCTCCCGTGATTGTGTCGATTTTGCTGAGCATTCTGATCGGGTTTCTGTTTGGCTGTTTCAATGGCTATCTCGTTGCATTTATCGGGGTTCCCCCGTTCATCGTATCCATGGCGACGATGAACATCGCAAAGGGACTTGGTTCTGTATATACCAAGACACAGTCCGTCAGCTGGCCGCAGGGAAATGATCCCAGCGGAAACGGGTGGTTCCGTAATCTCGTGAAAGTTGGAGATGTCCCGACAGGCCTGATCATTTTCGCCGTCGCAGTGATTATTCTGTACATTTTGATGAATAATACCAAGGCTGGCCGTTATATCCTGTGTCTCGGAAGCAATAAGGAAGCGGTCCGGCTTTCCGGCGTCAACGTGAAAAAGTGGCAGATGCTGGCTTATGTGATCTGCGGGACACTCGCAGGTATCGCGGCAATTTTCTTTGTTAGCGCCTACACCACGGTTCAGCCGGGTCTGGGTGATACATATAATAATGAAGCGATTGCTTCCTGCGTCATGGGCGGAACCTCCATGGGCGGCGGACTTGCGTCCATCGGCGGTACGGTCATCGGTGTGTTTGTCATTTCCCTTCTTCAGGAGGGGATCATGGCACTTCGAATGACAAAGGAAGTTCAGATGATCATCACAGGCCTGATCGGTATCATATTCGTTTATGCGGATGTCTCTGCAAGACGCCGTAAGAACTGACGGAAAGGAGAAGGAAAGAATGGGCGAAGTAATTTTAACAATGAAAGGCATCGACAAATCCTTTCCGGGTGTTCATGCGCTGGATCATGTTGATCTGGAACTGAGAAAAGGCGAAGTGCATGCGCTGATGGGAGAGAACGGTGCCGGAAAGTCCACCCTGATGAAGGTGCTGACAGGCATTTACACCAAAGATTCCGGAACAATCACCTTCGAAGGCCGGGAAGTGGAATTCCACAATACCCATGAGGCGCAGGAAGCGGGTATCGTCATCGTACATCAGGAACTGAACATGGTGGGCGATCTGACCGTCGCACAGAACATCTTTATCGGGCGTGAGTTCAAAAAAGGGATCATGATCGATGACCGGAAGATGATCGAGGAATCCCGGAAGCTGTTTGAAGAACTGCACATCGAGATCGACCCGAAGGCCAAGATGAGTGACCTGACTGTCGGTAAACAGCAGATGTGCGAGATCGCGAAGGCAATCTCCCACAAGGCGAAGGTTATCATTTTTGACGAGCCCTCCGCAGCTCTGACGGAAAAGGAGATCGAGGATCTGTTTGTCATCATCCGCGATCTGCGCGCGCAGGACCTGGGCATCATCTATATCTCTCACAGAATGGATGAAATCAAGGTTATCACGGACCGGGTGACGGTCATGCGTGACGGTGCGTATGTCGGAACGCTGATTACCAAAGACTGCACCAAGGAAGATATCATCAACATGATGGTAGGACGGGTCATTTATGAAGATCCCAAGACGCACAGCATGGTAGCGCCCGACGCGCCGGTGGTGCTGAAGGTGGAACATCTGAATGCCGGCAAGATGGTGCAGGATGTGAGTTTTGAACTGCGCAAGGGTGAGATCCTGGGCTTCTCCGGACTGATGGGCGCCGGGCGGACAGAGACAGCCCGTGCTTTGTTCGGGGCGGACCCGAAACAGAGCGGAGACATTTATATCAACGGAGAGAAGGTCACAATCAATACGCCGGAGGATGCCGTAAAGCACGGGATCGGATATCTGTCCGAAGACCGCAAGCGTTACGGGATCGTGGTACAGAAGACCATTACGGAGAATTCCACGATGGCAACCCTGGAGAAATACATGTCCGGCCTGTTTATCAATAAAAGTTCTGAGAAGGAAATAACAGAGCAGTATATTAAGGAACTGGATACCAAGACGCCCAGTGCTGACCAGCTGGTTGTAAATCTGTCCGGCGGA
>CADBNG010000338.1 GCA_902795985.1 uncultured Lachnospiraceae bacterium | reverse complement strand
TGATCCGGGCCCTTTTATCAAGGGAAAGGGACCGGTAAAAACCAGTCCCCGACCCGAGGTTATTCTATCACAATTTTTTCCGTTCCTTCGGCCACTTCGCCGATAAGATAGGCGTCTTCGCCGTTTGCCTGAAGGATCTCCAGGGCTTTTTCCGCCGCTTCCTTCGGAACGACGATACTCATGCCCACACCCATATTGAAGGTGTTGAACATATCGCGTTCACTGATGCCTCCGGTCTTCGCGATGAGATCGAAGATCGGAAGGATCCGGATGGCGCTTCGATCGATCTTCGCGCAGAGTCCCTCCGGGATGCAGCGCGGAATATTCTCGTAGAATCCGCCGCCGGTAATATGGGAAATTCCCTTTACTTCGACTTCTTCCAGAAGCGCCAGCACCGGCTTGACGTAAATCTTCGTCGGCGCAAGGAGGGTTTCTCCGAGAGAACGGCCCCCCAGCTCCTCCAGGGGCATCTTCAGGTCCGCGTTTTCCACGTCAAACACCTTGCGTACCAGGGAAAAGCCGTTGGAATGAACGCCGGAAGAAGGCAGGCCGATGATCACGTCGCCGGCTTTCATTTTATTCTTGTCCACGATTTTCTTCTTATCCACGATTCCGACGGAAAAACCGGCCAGATCGTACTCGTCTTCCGGATAAAAGCCCGGCATTTCGGCCGTTTCTCCTCCGATCAGCGCCGCTCCGGACTGGACACAGCCGTCGCACACTCCCTTGACGATGCTCTCGATCCGTTCCGGCACGTTTTTGCCGCAGGCAATATAATCCAGGAAAAACAGCGGTTTCGCGCCGCAGCAGATGATGTCATTGACGCACATGGCCACGCAGTCAATACCGACGGTATCGTGTTTTTCCATTAAAAACGCGATTTTTAATTTGGTTCCCACGCCGTCCGTGCCGGAAACCAGCACCGGCTGCTCCATTCCGGCGATATCCGGCAGAAACAGACCGCCGAACCCGCCGATATCCGACACGACTCCCGGGATTTCCGTCCGCGCGATATGCTGCTTCATCAGCTCAACCGCCCGGTATCCCGCTGTAATATCAACCCCGGCCGCCGCGTAGGCTTCGGATCTGGATTCATTATTCATTGTTTTGCTCCTCCTTTTCGGACAAGGGGACGTATCATTTGTCCTTTTTTCCGAACAGGGGAAACGCTGCCTCTGTCCGGAATTTTCGTTTTCTTATTCTTTTCCGCTCCAGCAATAGGTGCAGAGCTTGCACGGCTCGATGCCGATCGCGTCTTCCACTCCCTCCAGCGTCTGGAACTCCAGCGTGGCCAGGTTCAGTTTTTCGCAGATCCGCTTTTTCATCTGAATACAGCGCTCGCTTTTTTCGTCGCAGTACTCTTCCAGATGATCGGCCCCTTTTTCTCCTTCCAGCTCGTGGATCACCCGCCGGGTGATCAGTTCCATTACGCTGTTGGACCGGGAAAAACTCAGGTATCTGCAGGGATAAACCAGCGGCGGACAGGCCGAACGCATATGGACTTCCTTCGCGCCGTTCTCATACAGAAATTCCACGGTTTCCAGCATCTGGGTTCCGCGGACGATGGAATCATCCACGAAAAGAAGCTTTTTGCCGACGATCAGTTCCTTAATCGGGATCTGCTTCATGTTGGCAATGATATCCCGGTTTTTCTGTTCTGTAGGCATAAAGCTCCGGGACCAGGTCGGCGTATATTTGATAAACGCCCGGGCAAAGGGGATATCGCTTTCATGGGAATATCCGATGGCATGGGGTGTTCCCGAATCCGGAACGCCTCCAATATAGTCAATATCGGTCGTATTCCCCAGCTCTTTATCCCTTTTCGCCATAATCCGCCCGTTTTTATACCGCATGATTTCCACATTGGATCCTTCATACGTGGAGGTCGGATAGCCGTAATAGCTCCAAAGGAAGGAGCAGATCCTCATTTCCTTTCCGGGAGGCGCCAGCTGCACGCAGTCCTCCGCGGTCAGTTCGACGATCTCCCCCGGGCCCAGCTCCCGGTAATCCTCATACCCAAGTTTATGATAAGCGAAGGATTCGAACGTCACACACATCGAATTCTCTTTTTTTCCGACCACGATCGGCAGCCGGCCCAGCCGGTCTCTCGCCGCGATCAGGGATCCACCGTCCATCAGGATCAGGACGGAGGCGGTGCCGTCGATTTTCGACTGCGCGTGCCGGATTCCCTCGATCAGGTCGCTTTTTTCCGCGATCAGGGAGGCAATCAGCTCCGTACTGTTCACTCGTCCGCCGGTCATGGCCTCAAAGTGGGTTCCCGGCTGACGGATATAATTGGCAATGAGTTCTTCTTTATTGTTGATCTTTCCGATATAGCAGATGGCAAAAGCGCCGAAACTCGCCCGGACCAGCAGCGGCTGCGGATAAAAATCACTGATGCATCCCATGGCCGCATGTCCGTGCATTTCCCTCAGGCTGTCTGCGAATTTGGTTCGGAACAGGGAATTTTCGATGCTGTGAATCTCCCTCTGGAGTCCGATGTCCGGATCAAACGCCGCCATACCGGCGCGCTTTGTTCCAAGATGGGAGTGGTAATCTGTTCCGAAAAATGTATCAAATACCGCGTCCTGCTTGCTTACTACTCCGAAAAATCCGCCCATTTATCCTCTCTCTTTCTGTCAGATTCTTTCTGCTATTCCTGCGTCTTTTTTCAGCACATTTTCCGCGCCGGCTTTTCTCTTTTCTTCCAGCTTTTTGTCCAGTTCTTCATCTGAAAGGGCAATAATCTCCGCCGCGAGAAGCGCCGCGTTGGAGGCTCCGCCGATGGCAACCGTCGCCACCGGAATGCCCGAAGGCATCATGACCGTGGCCAGAAGCGCGTCCATTCCGTCCAGAACGGAGGACTTGCACGGAATGCCGATCACCGGCAGGGTTGTCCAGGAAGCAATCACGCCGCCCAGATGCGCCGCCATTCCGGCCGCGGCAATAATCACGCCGAAACCGTTTTTCTTCGCGTTGGATGAAAACTCCTGTACCGCTTCCGGGGTCCGGTGAGCGGAATACACATGGACCTCGAAGGGGATTTCCAGTTCCCTTAACGTGTCGACCGCTTTCTGCACTACCGGCAGATCGCTGTCGCTTCCCATAATAAT
>CADBNG010000337.1 GCA_902795985.1 uncultured Lachnospiraceae bacterium | reverse complement strand
GGCTCTTATAAAGAATGCACGGAGGAGGAATGGAGAGCGAAATACCAGGAATTCTTCCCGGACAGCCGCGTGAGTCATACCCCGTCCGTTGATCTGGACGATTATCCGTACCGGTGTACGGAACTGGATCTTCTGGCATTGTTTTCGGATCCGTCAAGTGTAACGTTTTAACCGGGAGGCAGGGCGCACGCGCCCTGCTTTTGGATTCGAAGGGGACAGTCCCTTTCGCTCCCTGCTCCGTCCCTTCCGGCCTGTAGGTGCGAAGGGGACTGTCCCTATCGCACCCTGCTCTGTCCCTTCCGGCCCGCCGGACTTTACACAACTTTAACATGGTGTCCAATTGTCAGAAACGTGTTTTTGAGGTAAAATTAATCAGTTACAGATAACAGTACGCAAATTCCCGTTTCGGACAGGTGGACATGGAAAAACAGTATTTCCTCGGGATCGATATCGGATCCACAACAGTTAAAGTAGCCATTCTTGATGAGAAGAAAGAGCTTCTCTTTTCCGATTACAAACGGCATTTCGCCGATATTCAGGAAACCCTTGCGGACCTGCTGGTCTCCGCCTACGACCAGCTGGACGACATTCCGGTGGCGCCGGTCATCACCGGCAGCGGCGGACTGACGCTGGCCAATCATCTGGAGGTGCCTTTCGTTCAGGAAGTCATCGCGGTATCCACGGCGCTGCAGCATTACTGCCCGCAGACGGACGTGGCGATCGAACTGGGCGGCGAAGACGCCAAAATCATATATTTTGAGGACGGCAATATCGAGCAGCGGATGAACGGAATCTGCGCCGGCGGCACGGGTTCCTTTATCGACCAGATGGCGAGCCTTTTAAAAACGGACGCCACCGGGGTCAATGAATACGCGAAGAATTACCGGGACATCTATCCCATTGCGGCGCGGTGCGGCGTTTTCGCCAAGACCGATATCCAGCCCCTCATCAACGACGGCGCGCAGAAGGAAGATCTGGCGGCGTCCATCTTCCAGGCGGTGGTCAACCAGACCATTTCCGGCCTGGCCTGCGGCAAGCCCATCCGGGGCCATGTGGCGTTCCTCGGCGGACCGCTGCACTTCCTTTCCGAACTTCGGGCCGCTTTTATCCGTACACTGAAGCTGGACGACGAGCACGCGATCGTTCCGCAGAATTCCCATCTGTTCGCGGCCATCGGTTCCGCAATGAACGCCGGAGAAGTGAACAGCGTACCGGTCTCCTTAAAGGACATGAAAGAGCGGCTGGCGAGCGGCGTGAAAATGGAATTTGAGGTTGCCCGAATGGAACCGCTGTTTGCCTCGCAGGAGGATTACGACGCGTTTCTGGAGCGCCAGAGCAGGTATAAGGTCGTCACGGCGCCGTTCGAGGATTACGAAGGAAGCTGCTTCCTCGGCATCGATGCCGGATCTACGACGACGAAAGCCGCGGTTGTTTCCGAAACCGGGGAACTCCTGTATTCCTTCTACAGCAATAACAACGGCAGCCCGCTGGAAACGACGATCCGGGCCATCCGGGATATTTATGATAAAATGCCGGCGACGGCGCATATTGCCGGTTCCTGCTCCACCGGATACGGCGAGCAGCTGATCAAAGCGGCGCTGGTGCTGGATGAAGGCGAGGTCGAAACGATCGCGCATTATACCGCGGCGGCGTTCTTTGATCCGGAGGTCGACTGCATCATCGATATCGGCGGCCAGGACATGAAATGCATCAAGATCAAGGACGGCGCGGTGGACAGCGTTCTTCTGAACGAGGCCTGTTCCTCCGGCTGCGGATCCTTTATCGAGAATTTCGCGGAGTCGCTGGGTTATACGGTCATGGATTTCGCCAAAGAGGCGCTGTTCGCGCAGCATCCCATCGATCTGGGAACCCGCTGCACCGTTTTCATGAATTCCAAGGTCAAGCAGGCCCAGAAGGAAGGCGCCACCGTTGCGGATATCTCCGCCGGACTGGCCTATTCCGTTATCAAAAACGCGCTGTATAAGGTCATTAAGGTCTCCGACGCCACTGAGCTCGGAAAACATATCGTGGTGCAGGGCGGGACGTTCTACAACGACGGCGTGCTGCGCAGCTTTGAGCGCATTGCCCAGTGCGAAGCCATCCGGCCGGATATCGCCGGCATCATGGGGGCTTTCGGCGCGGCGCTGATCGCGAAAGACCGGTGCCAGTGCAAAGAGACCACGATGCTTTCCATCGACGAGATCAATAATCTGGAGTATTCCACGAAGATGGCCCACTGCAACGGGTGCACGAACCGCTGCCGTCTGACCATCAACAATTTCTCCGGCGGCCGCAGGTATATCAGCGGAAACCGCTGCGAGAAGGGCCTGGGCGGCCGTAAGAACGCCAATAACATCCCCAATCTGTTTGATTATAAGAGCGAGCGCCTTTTCCGGTATGAGCCGCTGGCGGAGGAAGACGCGCCGAGGGGGACGGTGGGAATCGCCCGCGTCCTGAATATGTACGAAAACTATCCGCTCTGGTTTACCTTCTTTACGAAGCTGGGCTACCGGGTGGTGCTTTCGCCGGTTTCTTCCCGGAAAATCTACGAGATGGGCATCGAATCCATCCCCAGTGAATCGGAATGTTATCCGGCCAAGCTGGCCCACGGCCATATTGCCTGGCTGCTGAACCAGGGTGTGAAGTTCATCTTTTATCCCTGCATCCCCTATGAACGGGATGAGTTTGCCGGATCGGTCAACCATTACAACTGCCCGATCGTGACTTCCTATGCGGAAAATATCAAGAATAACGTGGACGATCTGAAGGACCCGTCCATCCGCTTCATGAATCCCTTCCTGGCCCTTTCCAACGAGGAGATCATGACGAATGAGCTGGTGAAGGTATTTAAGGATCTTCCGGAAGCGGAGGTCCGTGCCGCCGCCCATGAAGGATGGGAAGAGCAGAGCCGGGTCCGGGAAGACATCAAGCAGAAGGGCGAAGAAGTCCTGAAATGGATGGAAGAGACCGGGCATCGGGGAATTGTCCTCGCGGGACGTCCGTATCATATCGATCCGGAAATCCATCACGGCATTCCGGAGATGATCACGTCGTATGACATTGCCGTGCTGACAGAGGATTCCGTTTCCCATCTGGCGCCGCTGGAGCGGCCGATCCGCGTCAATGACCAGTGGATGTACCATACCCGGCTCTATGCCGCCGCGAACTTTGTGAAGAAGCGCGAGGATCTGGATCTGATCCAGCTGAACAGCTTCGGCTGCGGCATCGACGCCGTCACGACGGACCAGGTCTACGATATCCTGACCGGCAGCGGAAAGATCTATACCTGCCTGAAAATCGACGAGGTCAACAACCTCGGCTCGGCAATGATCCGCGTGCGGTCCCTGCTCGCTGCGCTGCGCGCTCATGAAGAAGCGCCGAAAGAGCGCCGGATCAATCCGTCGTCGATCCG
>CADBNG010000336.1 GCA_902795985.1 uncultured Lachnospiraceae bacterium | reverse complement strand
TAAAGATTTTTACATCAAATCCCGTAGTCCGCAAATACCCGCAGGCCGGTCACGGCCGGAAAGGAGCACCATGCAGGAATTTCTTGACAATGCGATATCGATCCTGACTGCCGCGGCAGGCAAGATCATTCTCGCCCTTCTGATCTTCATCATCGGACGTCTTATTATCAAAAAGCTGGCCAAGCTCATCACGGGAGGCAAAAGCTTCGCCAAACTCGACCCGACGGTGAAGTCGTTCCTCGGCAATTTCATCAATATTCTGCTGCATGTCATCCTGATCATCGCCATTATCAGCGTTCTCGGCGTCCCGATGGCATCGGTTATCACGGTTCTGGCATCGGCCGGCGTCGCGGTCGGTCTGGCCCTGCAGGGGGCCCTCAGCAACCTGGCCGGCGGCATTATGCTTCTCATCTTCCGTCCGTTCCGGGTCGGTGATTATATTGTCTCCGCCGGGGAAGAAGGCGTTGTGGAGGAAGTCACCCTGTTTTATACGATCCTGACCACACTCGACAACCGTAAAGTAACGATCCCGAACGGCACTCTCATGGGCGCCAATGTGGTCAACAATACCGCGAAGGACCTTCGCCGTGTGGATCTGACCTTCAACGTATCGAAGGATGCCAACATTCAGGAAGTCCAGGATCTGATGGTTGCCGTCATGGAAAAGAACAGCCTGGTCCTGTCCGAACCGGACAAACCCTTTGCCCGCATCTCCGGCGGAACCAACGAAGCCATGGCCTTTACCACCCGTGCCTGGTGCAAAACCGACGACTACTGGACCGTATATTTTGATCTGACCCAGTCCATCGCCGAAGCCCTCGGCGCGGCGGGCGTAAAAGCTCCCGGAATGCGGATTGTTACGGACAAATAATTACCGTACCCTTCACGCACGGAAAAAGGATCGCTCTCCGGAAAGGAAGCGGTCCTTTTTCTGGTATATTATTCCATTCCGAAAAACAGGTTGATCCCGGCCAGCAGGCCGGCAGCCCGCTCTGTCAGCGCCTCTTCACTGTGATCCGAGGCCGCGTTTCCCAGTTCAATGTCCGCGGAGGGGATCGTGCTGTACGAAGTCTGGGTCAGGTCCGTAGGCAGGAATCCGCCTTCCCAGATCATGCAGCCCCGGGAAGCCAGTCCTTCGATCAGGCAGCTGCCCAGACGGTCGCTCTCCGGCCAGATTTCCGAGACCGGGTACATGCCCTTGATGCCGTCCGGTATGGACATATAAAAGCAGCCTTTGTCGTATTCCAGGCCGTCGCCGTCGTAATGGATGGCAATATGACAGTCCGCAATATTGCTGCAGATTACGGTTCGGGCAATGTTGTCCAGCTGGACGTCGTCGCCGTCCCGGACCATCAGCACGTCATAGCCGTTCTCAAGCAGCAGGTCTTTAAAGATCTGCGCGGTCCATAAGTTCACGTCCCGTTCCGCGGTTCCGTCAAAAAAGGTCATGCCGGATGAAATGGACGTGGACATCACGACTCCCTCCGGATTCGTTCCCCCCGTCACTTTCGGCGAATCGTCCGGATGGCTGGGCGTCCAGGCGTTTTCGCCGCCGGCGCAGCCGTGCCCGGCGTTCACCCCGATAATAATGTTTTTTCTCTCCCCTCCGGCCCGGTACAGATTCGCCGTTCCGGTACAGATCACGGAGCGGTCCGCGAACTCCCAGCCCGGATCCAGACCGACCGAAGCTTCCAGCCAGGGCTCCGAAGGCTCTTCCACAGGAGTTTCTTCCGGTTCTGCCGGAGCCGGTTCGTCGCTGTCCGGCTCATTCTCCGGGATCGGTTCCGCCGGTTCATTCTCTGCCGACGGCTCCTCCTGCAGTTCCTGAGGTTCTTCGGCTTCCTCTGTTTCCGGTACTATGGATGACGGCCGCGCCTGCTCCGGCTGCTCCCCGCTTTCCGTCCCGGCGGATACCGGTTCAACAGAAGGGGATGCGGGCACTTCCTTTTCCGGTTCCGCGGAAGACGTTTTCACCCCGCTGTCAGAATATGAAGAAGGCGCCTGAAGCACGTCTACGCAGGCCGTCAGCAGACTGCCTGTCAGAATGACGCACAGGAGGAGCCCCTGAATCCGTCTGATCTTTTTCATTTTCACTCCGTTCC
>CADBNG010000335.1 GCA_902795985.1 uncultured Lachnospiraceae bacterium | reverse complement strand
TTTACGGAAATAACGGAAGAAGAACTGGCGCTGCTGCCGGAATATGTCCATGAAGAGCTGAACGGGGGCGTGATCGTCGATCCGGCCGCGTACCTGCATCCCGCAAGGGTGAAGGACGATCTGTTCGTTCTCGGCATTTATTCCACGGATCCGGTCCTCGGCAAGCAGATCGTTCTGTATTTTGGTTCTTTCACCGCAGTGATGGGGAATGCTTCCGACGAAAGGTACCGGATGCGGATCCGCGACACTCTGCGGCACGAATTCCTCCATCATCTGGAAACCCGGGCCGGCCTTTTCGGGAAGGGCACCCTGATCGAGGAGGACGCGAACCGGATGAGAAAGTATTTTCTGGCGCACCGGCCGCCTGCGGAGGACGCCGGTAAACCGGAACCATAAAAGAAAGGATGAGGAAACCGATGGATAAAAAAGCACTGTATAAACTCTCATACGGAGTATTCATGCTCGGCGCGAAAGCCGGGGAGAAAAAGAACGGCTGTATTACCAATACCTGCATGCAGGTGGCCAGCAATCCCATCCGGATCGCCATTGCCTGCATCAACACCAATTATACCTGCGACCTGGTGAAGGAGAGCGGACGGTTTACGCTGAGCCTTCTGGACCAGACCTGCACTTTTGACACGATCCGTTATTTCGGCATGCAGTCCGGCCGGGATGTGGACAAGATGGGAGACCTTCCCCTTCCGGAAGACGAAAACGGCATTCCCTACATGGGCTGGGCCGCCTGCGCCGTGATCAGCGCGAAGGTGGTATCGAGCACCGATCTCGGAAGCCACACCCTTTTTATCGCCGAAGTGGAGGACGCGAAGGTCTTAAGCGAAAACGAGCCGATGACCTATGCCTATTATCAGGATGTGGTCAAGCCGAAACCGGAAGCGAAAAAAGAAGATAAGAAGATCATTGCGTGGCGCTGCAAAATCTGCGGTTTCCGCTATGAAGGCAGTGAACTTCCGGCGGATTATACCTGTCCGCTTTGCGGCCATCCGGCGGAGGATTTTGAGCCGGTTTATGAATGAAAACAGAGGGATCCTTCCGGGACGGAAGCCTCTGTGAACGGACGGGAACGAAGGTCCGGCATCCTTTTGGCGGGCCGGGCCAGCTTCCCGTTTTATCCCGCCGGGCGGTGTACGGCGGCAGATAAAGACATCTGAAAGACAGGAGAGAATGAATGAGATCAAGATCCGGTATCAGTTCCACGATGCTTCTGCTGATCGTCCTTCTGTTCCTGAACCGTCTGCGTTCGGGAATGTCCAGTCCTTCCGACTTCATTTACGATACGCTGATTACCCTTCCCGGCATTATTATCGGCATTACCTTTCATGAATTCGGCCATGCCGTTGTGGCGGATCATCTGGGGGATCCGACCCCCCGAAGCCAGGGGCGGGTTTCCCTCAATCCCCTGGCCCATATTGACTGGTTCGGCCTTTTCACCCTTATTTTTGCCGGTTTCGGCTGGGGCCGGCCGGTCATGATTAATCCGCGGGCGTATAAACATCCCCGCAGGGACCGCCTGATGGTTTCTTTCGCCGGAGTTATCATGAATGCCGTGATCATCCTCTGTGTGGCGCTGATTACCCGTTTCTGCTACCGGGCGGCGCCGAACTGGCTTCTGGACGTGCTGATTCAGGCGATTGCCATCAATATCATGCTGATGCTGTTCAATCTGCTGCCGGTGCCGCCGCTTGACGGCTTCAATATCATTACCGAGATCTTCGGGCTGCGGGAGCAGGGATGGTACCGGCAGGCTTATCAATTCGGCGGCATCCTGCTGATGGCCATTATCCTTTTCGGCCTGACGGGAAGAATCCTTTCGCCGGCGGTGAACGGAATTTTCCGGTTTGTGGTCAACAATATCATTATGTAAACCTTTTTCGCGGCGCGGACCTTTTTGCGGAAAATCGAAATCATTCCATAAATATCCTTTTCCGGAACGTATCTTTATCACAAAGAGAAAACGGTGCTTCTTTCGGCATACGGGAAGAAGCGGCAAAAGAACCATCCAGGGAGGATAGAAACATGAAAAAGAGAATCGTTTTTTCGGTCATTGCGGTATTTGCCCTTCTTTTCGCGGCCTGCGGATCCGCTTACAATTCTTCGAAACCGGCAGCGGCGGAAGAGACGTATGAAGCGGCTTATACACCGGCTCCGGCAGAAAACTTCCGGGCCCTGGGCGGCAGCGAATACAAGGAAGCCGCCATGGACTACGAAGCGGACGTGGATTACGCGGAAACTCCGGCCATGGCCGCTGCCCAGTCCGGGAACGGGTCCTCGCCCCGCGCCTATAACGGGGATGTGAAGCTGATTTACAGGGCGGATGTTTCCGCGGAAACCACCGACCTGGAAAACGCCGCCGCGGAGCTGGAAAAGATGGTGGAAAGCTGCGGCGGGTATATCGAAGCCAGTGATTTCACGAATTATACGAATAATTCCTACATTTCCCGGTCCGCCTATTATACGATCCGGGTCCCCGCCGAACAGTACGGCGTTTTTCTGGAAAACCTGTCCGGCAGCGGGATCTGCACCGTAACGAATCTGTCCAAATCCACGACGGACGTGGGCGCCGAGTACGCGGATACGGAAGCGCATCTGGAAACCTGCCGGATCAAGCAGGAACGGCTTCAGACGCTGCTGGAGCAGGCCGAGAATATGGAGGATATCATCACGATCGAGAACGCCCTGACCGACGTGGAGTACGAGATCGAGTATTATTCCTCCTCGCTGAACCGTTATGATTCCCTGATCGGCTTTTCCACGATCTCCGTCAGCCTGCAGCAGGTTACGCATGAAACCGCGGCAACCGGGGAAGGATCGCTGGGAGAGCGGATCCATTCCTCCTTCACCAACGGAATTGCCGGATTTGCGGAAGGCTTCCAGGATTTCCTGGTGGACGTTGCCGGCGCTTTGATCCCGCTGCTCATTATTGCGGCGATCATCGCAGTCGTTGTGATCCTCATTGTCCGGAAAGTGAAAAAGGGTCCCCGGAAAAAGAATGCGGATAAAAGAAAAAAGAATGCCCCGGAAGACGAAAACAGCAATGAATGAAAGGAAGCGGTGACGGATGGAAAGAAATCATGAAGTAACGGCAAGGCAGCCCCTTCTGGACGAAAACGGGGAACTGCGGGAGCCCGGCTGGTCGAGAAGCCTTCTTCAGCAGTATGACCGCGCGCAGATAAAGGCGCCGAAATGGCGGATCAAGGAGTGGGACTATTATCTGGTCTTAAGCGAAGAATTCGCCGGGGCGTTTACGATCTCCGATGACGGATACATCGGCCTGCAGTCCGTTTCCCTCATGGAATTCGGCGAAAAGCCCTGGGAGCATACCGAGACCATTCTGAATGCGTTCCCCATGGGGCGGCTCCGTCTGCCGAATGATTCCTCCGCCGGGCTGACACGCTATGCGGACAAACGGCTGAAGATGCGTTTCGACGTTGGAAAAAATGCCAGAAGAATCCGCTGCCGCTTTGAGAATTTTTACGAGGGCAAACCGTTTGTCTGCGATATCCGCCTGGAGCAGCCGGATATGGAGTCCATGGTCATCGCCACTCCCTGGGACAAAAAGCACGCGTTCTATTACAATCAGAAGATCAATACCATGCGGGCTTCGGGCTATATGGAATTTAACGGGAAACGGTATGAATTCGACCCGTCCACGGATTTCGGAACCCTGGACTGGGGCCGGGGCGTCTGGACCTACGACAATACCTGGTACTGGGGCTCCGGGAATATGGATCTCGACGGAAACCGCTTCGGCTTCAACATCGGATACGGATTCGGGAATACAAGCGCCGCGACGGAAAACGTCCTGTTCTATAATGG
>CADBNG010000334.1 GCA_902795985.1 uncultured Lachnospiraceae bacterium | reverse complement strand
GCTTCGCGATCTCGACGGATTCATCCAGCTCCAGACCGTCCTGCCCCGGATCCAGGCCGTCACGGCCGTTCATTCGGATCTCGATGGGGAATCTCGGTCCGACGGCTTTGCGGATACGCTCCAGGACCATGATCCCGTAACGCGCCCGGTTTTCAATGCTTCCGCCGTATTGGTCGGTTCTCTTGTTGGTGTGGCGGGAGAAAAACTGGCCAATCAGCCAGCCATGGGCCGCATGGACCATGACCATGTCAAATCCGGCCTTCTTGCAGCGTGCCGCAGCAGCAGCATAGCCATCCGCGATTTCATCCATAAGTTCTTCCGTCATTTCCTGGGAAACCACATGCACCGGGTTTTCCGTCTGGAAGCCGATTGTAACCGGGATCTCCGACGGCCCGTAAGGTCTTTCCCCGTTGATAAACGCCGGATCGCAGACAATGCCGCCATGGCTCAGTTCATAAGAAGCAAAAGCGCCATACTTGTGGATTTCTTCCGCGCATCTTGTCAGGCTGGGAAGGCAGTTGTCGGTAAAAAGATAGACCTGGTTCGGGTGGTCCTTTCCTGTGGGATGAACAATTCCGTCGCCTACGGTAACCAGCGCCGCGCCGCCTTTGGCCTTTCTGGCATAATAGGCAATGTTGTTCAGGCCGAGGGTACCGTCCTTCTCGATATCATTCTGGGAAGACGGGGCTGCGACGATACGGTTGCGCAGGGTAAGGGACCCGATTTTTACAGGGGTATACAAATTCGGGAAAGTTTTGCTCATGATAGTACTCCTCATACAGACCGATTAATATAAAAAACTGTATCTTCCTGTATTTTCACCTGCGCGGCGGTTTTTGTATGTATATTTTTTTACACTTCGGCGGCAAATCAAAACCCGCCGTCCTCCTTCTTCCTGCAGTCCTGCCGCTATCGTCCTGATTCCGCAGCAAATAAACATCCGGTTCCTGGCGGATTGCGGCTGCCGGAAAAAGCAGATCCGTTTTATTGACATTCCCGGCCGGCATAGTTAGGATAAAGTTATAGCAGAATCTATTACCGGAAAGGCAAAAAAATGGCTCTCAAAACAGTCTTTGATCTCCCCCTCCCGTCCGAAAAGCTCTGGAAAACCGTTCAGGAAGAAGGAACCTCTGTTAGCTTTCAGCCCGGAGAATATCTGTATCACCAGAATGTTTCAAGCCCCGGGGTGTTCTTTATTGAAAGCGGCCGGGTCAAGCTTTCCTGGATAAAGGACAACGGGACGGAATCCTTTCTCCGGATCGTGCCGGAGCGTTCGGTTTTCGGCGAAACCTCCGCCTTCAGCGGGGAAGACTCCAGCCCTGCGGCCATTGCCCTGACCCCGGTTCAGGCCTACCTGATTTCTCCTAAGAGAACCCGGGAACTGATTCTCGAAAACGGGGATTTTGCCCTCTTTCTCGTCGAAAGCCTGGTTTACCGGCTGAAAGGCCAGTCCGACCAGGTGGGCAACATTTCCGGAAAAAAAGTGGCCAGCCGGTTAGCCGCCATTTTATGCACGCTGGATTATTACGGGATCCCCTGTGACGAGACCGGCTGCTATTCCATCACCCACGCCGACCTCGCCGCCCTTGCCGGCGCCGTCCGGCCCAATATCACCTCTGTATTAAACCGCTTTGAAAAAGCCGGATGGGTCCGGCTTAAAAGAAACAAAATATGGATTACGGATTTTGAGCAGCTGAAGGCGGCGGCGGAGGCGGAGGAATAGTGCCGGATTACGTGTTTAACGCAAATGAGGGGCAGTCACCCCTCATTTTATTATCCAGTATTTTTCTCATTCCGCTGTCAACTGTGCTCCCTCTCGCATCCTGATTCAGACCCCGCGGTATTTTTCTGATACGTCACCGAAGGGTACCGAAAGGGACGGAGCAAGGGGGCGAAAGGGACTGTCCCCTTCGGGTCGGGACGGAACGGGGGCCCGGAAGGGACTGTCCCCTTCGGGTCATTTCGGCGCGTTTTCCGTATAGACTTCGATCAGGTTCAGTTTTCCGGAAGCGATGGCTTTTTTCATCACTTCTTCCAGCTCCGAGGGTTCGTAGACTTTCACTCCGGGAACGCCCATGGATTCCGCCAGTTTTGTGAAATCCACTCTCGGATTCTCCAGTTCCATGCCCAAATGGGGCTCGGTGAGATCGTAATCGCCCATGAAGACCTTCCGGACGTTTTTCACCTGGCGATAGGTTCCGTTATTGGTGATGATAAAGGTCACCGGGATATTATAATGGGCGGCGGACCAGAAGCTCTGCATGCCCCAGGCCGCGGAACCGTCTCCGATTACAGCGACAACAGGCCGTTCCGGCGCTCCCTGCTTCACTCCGAGGGCTCCGCCGGGTCCGAAGCCGATGCTTCCGCCGTTCCTCGGGCGGGTCAGGGCTTTTCCATCCTTCAGATCCAGGATGGAACGCAGCATGCCGGACGAGGACCAGCAGTCATCCAGAACGATGGCGTCCTCCGGGAGAACGTTTTTCAGGCAGTTCATGATATGGGAAGGCGCGATCGGCTTATGATCCGCTTCATCCGCGATTTTTGCCGCAAGGGCCGCTTTGGCCGCATCGGTCTGCTTCGTGATCGCGGCCGTCCGTTCTTTTGCTGCCGTTTCCAGCGCCTCATCGCCTTCCAGGAGGGCATTCAGCTCGGTGAGCACGGTCTTCGGATCTCCGACAATACCGGCGTCTGTAATGAAGTTCTTGCCGACCTCCCAGGGATCATCCGCAATATGTACGATTTTCATTCCGCCATGAATGATCTTCCGTCCGGAATAGAACGCGTCGTTGAATACCTGGCAGCCCACCGCAATCAGCAGGTCCGATTCCGCAAAAATCTTCTGCGCCTTTTCTCCCGTACTGTCCAGATCACCGCAGTAAAGCGGATGCTGCGGCGGGAAGTTGATATCCGCCATCCAGATCTGATAGACCGGCGCGCCGGCCAGTTCCGCCAGCCGGACGGTCTCCGCGAGCGCTCCGCTGATCGCAACGCCTTCTTCCACAATCATAACCGGATTCTTCGCCGCTTTAATCAGTTCCGCCGCTTTGGCAATGGCCTGCGCGTCGCCCCGCTGACGGGTCTGGGGCCATACCACCGGTCTGGGTTCGTAATCGATTTCTTCATTCAGAAGATTCACCGGTATGGAAACGACCACCGGACCCATGGGCGGCTGAAGCGCGGTTTTCACCGCACGGTGCAGGACCTGCGGCAGTTCTTCCGCGTTGTTCAGTCCGACAGAATACTTGGCAACCGTTTTTCCCATTCCGACGATATCCCCGGTCAGCTGCGGCTGGCTGTTCAGGAAACGGGAATCATTATCGCCTACCGTCACAATCACCGGTACATGGGCCTGTTTGCAGTTCACCAGAAGCGGCATCGCCGCCGCCATTCCGACGGAAGTATGCATGTTCAGCACCGCCGGCTTTCCGCTTGCCCGGCAGTATCCCTCCGCCATGCTGACGCAGGTCAGCTCATTCAGGCCGAGGATGTATTTCAGCCTGTCATTGCGCTCCAGCGCATCCATAAAATAGATTTCGGTCGCGCCGGGAATGCCGTACACATACTCAATCCCGTATTCCGTCAGAATATCCGCAAATACGTCACAGGCTTTTTTTCTCATCACTGTTGTTTCCTTTCCCTTAAAATCTCAGTTTGTTCACTACCTGTATGTCCGCGTCCACGATTTTCGCGAACGTCATGGCATCTTCGGGATTTCCCACGATATTCCCGAAATGAGTCGGGACCGCGATTTCCGGGTGAATCGCATTAATAAGCTCCGCTGCCTTTTTCGCATCCATTGTATAGGTTCCGCCGATCGGGACCAGCGCGATATCACAGCGCACCTGCCTTGCCTCACGGGTCGCGTCGGTATCCCCGGCAATATAAATTCTTTTTCCTTCCAGCGTGAGGATATACCCGACCCATCCGGCGCTTTTCGGGTGAAAAGGCTTGATCGTATTATAAGCAGGAACGGTCTCGATCTCAATACCGGCAATGGTTTTTGCCTGCCCAGGCCGGACGGTTACAATCTGTCCCACCAGCCCTTCCGTGCGGCGGGCCTTATCCTTCATTTTTTCCGGTACCACCAGGATTGCGCCGGGGCCGGCTGTCCGCCGAATATCCTCCGGAGAAAAATGGTCATGATGATCATGGGTAATCAGGATCAGGCCGGCATCCTTCGGGGAGCCCTTCACCTGGAAAGGATCCAGGCGGATCACCGTTCCTCCGGTCTGTATCCGGATGCTGCTCTGTGTCAGAACCTCAATATTTCCAATCATACCAATCCGTCCCTCCATTCCAAGTCCGTTTCCGTATCTGTGCCCCGAAGGCGGTATGCAGCTGCAGGATCTTCCCGTATCTTCTCAGATGATGTATTTTCTCAGGTCGATCCCCTGTTTCTGCGCCAGGTCTGCGAGCTCCTGCGCGGATGCGCGCTCAACTTTTGAAAGGTCCATGACGGCCATCGGAAAACCGTTATGCATTGCCGTCCCGAAGCGGTCCATCAGATCCCTTCTCAGTCTTTCCGTATCAATGGTCACTTCCACTTTGAATTCTCTCCTTTACTGTCCTGCTTCGTTCCCGGAATTATTCGAACATTGCCGCGAATTCCGCCAGAGGCTGGATCGCGCTGTTCAGATTCTCGATCGCTTCGTTCAGGACGTCAAAACGGATATTGTCGATCTTCTTCAGCGTGTCGGTGACGACGTCCACGTTATCCTCGATCATGTTATTCGCGTTCTGAACCATCACCTCGGCTTCACCGATCAGGTCTTCGGCTTCCGTCACCGCCTGTTCGACAACGGTCAGCGTCTGATCCGCCCGTTCGATTTCCTTATAGACCTTCGGTACCAGCACGAACAGGACAATAAGCACAGCCACGCACAGAACCAGATCGATCGTAAAGACAATTTTGGTGTTTCTCGCGGATTTTTTCTGGTACAGGATCAGTTCCTGAAGCAGTTCAACTTCGGTTTTCTCTTCGGTCTTCTCTTCGGTTTCCGACAGGTCTTTCTCTTCGGTCATCTCTCCGGCTTTTTCTTCGGTTTCCGCCGGGATTTTCTCTTCCGTTTCCGATCGGGTTTCCGTCCCGGCTTTCTCCGCCGGTTCGTTCTGCACATCCGCCTGCGTCTGCTTATCTTCCTGCATCGGTTCCGCCTCCTTCCTGGGTCCTGCTTTTCCGGCGGAATGCCGCCGCTTTCATGGGGGTTCTTTCCGATAATAACAATATAGCACAGATTGATTGCAAACAAAACGATCCGAAGAAAAACTGTTTCCGGATTCTTTTCCGGTACTTCCTTCTTCAGGGCGTGTCTTATGCTTTTTTCGCATACCCGTATATCATTCCCGTCATTGAATTTCGGCTTTTCCGGTACTATGTTGAGGGTGAGGAACAAGGTTTTGTATTGTACCATTACAAATTCATGAGGAGGGAAAATATTATGAATGATGTAAAAAATGTCACAATACATCCCATTAATCCGGATCCTCATCCGGGAAGGGCACTGGGCTTCACCGCGCTTCTCGCCGTTGCGCTCGGAAACGTCTTCAGTGCTTCGGTCTACTCGCTGCAGGCACCCGCTACCGGCCTGACGGGACGTTCCGCCTGGCTCGCATTCGGAGTCGCCGTCATCATCGGCTTCATTACCATCGTACCCTACATGTTCGTTGCCGGCGCACTGGTTTTCTCCGGCGGCGATTTCTCCCTGGTTCAGTACGGCCTCGGCAAAACGGCCAGCGGTATTTTCGCCTGGAACTTCATTCTGATGTGTATCGGACCGGCGATCTCCGTTGCCGCCCTCGGAGGCTATGTGCTCACCCTGTGGCCGGGAGCCCCGGGTAAACTGATCGCGATAATCATCGTCACGCTGATCTTCGTGCTGAACATCACGCCGATCAAGACCGTCAGCAACGCCCAGAACATCATGTTTGCCGTTCTGTGCATCGCGACCGCGATCTATGTTATTTACGGACTGCTCCATCTGAATCCCGGCGTTTTTGATTTCTCCTCCGAGAACTATTTCTCCGGCGGATCCTCGGGATTCATCAAGGCCAGCACCACGTTCACCGCAACGACCAGTTTCTATGTTCAGGTCTACTTCCTGGGCATGTTCGCGAAGAACCCCAGAAAGCACATTCCGAAAGCCATGTTCATCACGGCAATCGTCATTTTCTTCCTGTATCCGCTGATGACGCTCGTCAACGCGAACACCCTTCCGTGGGATCAGACCGTCGGCCAGACCATCGTCGGTACGGCAAGAAGCCTGATGCCGTTCGGCCTGTTCGTTTTCTTCGTCATCTGCGGTCCGTTCCTGGCTACCGCAACGACGCTGAACGCGGGCTTCATGGGACTTTCCAAGCCCTTCACCAGCGGCGCGGAAACCGGCTGGCTTCCTTCGGTCTTCACAAAGAAGAACAAAGCGGGCGCCCCGGTCTGGGCTATGGCCCTTCTGCTGGCTGTCGCCGTCATCCCGGTGCTGTGTACGGATAATGTCATGATCATCGCCAACGCGACGATCCTGGTACAGTCCCTGATCAAACTGTTCCCGCTGGTTGCGGCATGGCGCATCCCGAAGCTGTTTCCGGAGTACTGGAAGACCGGACTTTTCCGCAAAATGCCCCTCAGCGTTTTCTACATTATCATGACGATCTGCACAGTCGTCCAGATTGCGCTCCTTGTTTCTTCCATGACTAACCTGGCCGCATGGCAGGTCGCCGTCGGTCTCGGACTCTTCTGTGCCCTGACGGTTGTTGCCCTTGTCTGGAACAAGGTCCGCGGCGACAAAGTGGATACCAGCATTGATTACGAAACTCTCAGCTGAAACCTGTCAATAATAACAAACGACTACAGGAGGTATCAAATTGGGTAATCAGGACAGACTCAGATATCACGGTCCGACAGGTATGGCCCGCTATATCATTCCGGATGCGCCGGAAAGCGACAAACGTTTTACGCCCGGAATCAAAACGGTTCAGGAAGCGGCCCGTGAGGTAAAAGTAATCAGCGAAGCGGATGTGGTTGTCGTCGGCGGCGGCCCGGGCGGTTTCGCGGCGGCTGTAGCGGCAGCCCGTTCCGGAGCCCGGACAGTTCTGCTGGAGCGGTTCGGCCATCTTGGCGGGATGAGCACCGGCGGTCTCGTAAATATTATCCCGAACCTGAGCGATATTTCCGGAAAGCGCTGGATCGGAGGTATCTGCGAGGAACTGATGACGCGGCTGGATAACCAGGATGCCGCCTTCCGTCCCAAGGAAGAAGACTGGGG
>CADBNG010000333.1 GCA_902795985.1 uncultured Lachnospiraceae bacterium | reverse complement strand
GGGTTACTGGAACGGAATGGAAGCAATCGCAAGGGATAAGGAACCGGAGCCCATCGTGTCGATTGAGGATATTGCACTCAAAAGTGCCGACAAGTCGAAATGGAATAGTTTCTGCAGCAAGTACGAGCATCCTGAGAACGCCGATTTCGTTGTCGACGAAGTCTTCATGAAAAACGATGAGCTTTACGCGAAAGCAATCGACGAAGACGGCGATAAAATCGAATACATGCTCTATCCCATTGGGGAAAACGAGTTCGGCAGGAAGGACGGGATGCTCAAGTTGACCTTCGGCGACAGCTTTGTAGCGTACGACGATTTCACCTGCAAAAAGCTGTAACAGTATGAATCAGCGCAGAAGTACCAATCAATTTATTTCTGATCGCTGGGATCTTACAATGGAATGTATAAGAAGGTACTATTCAAACCAGCAAAGCCCTCTTTCCAAAGCCCTTGAAGCAGAAAAAAATTTTTGATCTGTTTATTGATTTTAAAGGATATGTAAATTACTTCTTCTTACAGGATTGTGTAAGTGAGGATTATCAGTCCGTAATAATCTGGGAAGGAAAAGGTGATTTTTCTGAAGATGGTTTACCTAAAACTTACAACGCCTATATGTCCTTTTTGGAAAGAGAGTATGATTTTTTAGAGAAGAGGAACAAAAGAATAGAAGAGTACTTTGGTTTATGCGGTCGAAAAAAAGCCCATTTGTGCGGATTGATATGAAAAAAATTTAAAAAAAGAAAATCCAGGCCTTGAACCGCCTGGATTTTTACTTAGATGTGGTCTTTACGATCATAATGAATTGTTTAACGATTCGATTGAAATATATAGAAGCAAGATCATCTCACCTGTTTTCTTTTGCTATCCGATGCCTCATCCAGCTGTCCAACAACTTAAGGATGACGTGCTCCATTTTCTGCGGTGTATAGGATTCCGGAAAGCATTTTGAAATTTTGTCTATTGGCAGGGTCAGGTTCCAGCAATCCGGTTTCTTCTGTTCCATCATGATTTCCAGAATCCTGTCATCTGTAAGCATTCCCTGCTTTGATAACTTTTTCATTCTCTGCGCCTGTGAAAGAGACGGCGTTGCCTGTTCGCTCTCAATTGTCAGCAAAAGGATCCTCTGCTCTTCTTTCGAAAGGAACGACAACTCGGACGCGGGGGTCAGCGCGATCCTGCCAACATCAACCATCTGTAATAATTCAGGCAGCAGCTCATTCAGTCTGAGATATCTCTGGATCTGAGACGAGCTGTCCGGACTGTTTTCCGCGATGAGATCCCTCGACGACTTTTTTAACTTCTGTCCAACCTGGACAGGAGCAAGGTCCGTGCGTGCCCCCTGGCGTTTGATTGCATCAAGCTTCATCCTGTATGCTCTCGCTTTTTCACTGGGAAGGATCTCTTCCCTTTGATAATTACTGTCCACCATCATAATAATTGCAGTATCTTCATCCACACTCCTGACAATAACTGGTAGTGTCTCGATTCCCAGCAACTCACAGGCATGTTTCCTTCTGTGCCCGGATATCAGTTCATACGATCCATCAGAGAAGGGAACTGCAATAGCAGGAACCAATACCCCCATCATTCGAATACTCTCTGTAAGCATCTGCATCTGTTCATCATCCCTGACGATGAAGGGATGGTTCTTAAACGCTGTCAGTTTGCTCAGTTCAATGTTCTGGATCTTTTCCTGCTTCTTACATTCCATGTTCTTTCCTCCTTAAGACACAAAAAGCCCGGCATTGGAACATGCCGAGCTTGTATAAACATGAATGCATTTCGTCAGATCGCGACAAACCGTTACAAAAATACATCTCACTCGATGCCGGCTTACGGCCTGTCTCTGCCGGAAAAGAATCGTTTCTGACGGGCTGGGTTAAAACATCTTAAAATCGACTTCTTAATGTTCCATCTTCAACCCATTTTTCAACCCATTTGGCCATTCAACCCATTTTCAACCCCTAAAAAACGGGTTAAATCGTTACATAATGGTTCAAACCACGTCAGACTCCGGGAAATGAAAAAACCCCGGAAAGTACTGTATTTCCGGGGTTTTTGAAGCAAAATAGTGGTTGATTATCTCTTCGAGAACTGCGGTGCGCGACGAGCGGCTTTGAGGCCGTACTTCTTACGCTCTTTCATTCTCGGGTCACGGGTCAGATATCCGGCCTTCTTGAGGATCGGACGATATTCGGGATCCGCTTCCAGAAGGGCGCGGGAGATGCCGTGACGGATTGCTCCGGCCTGTCCGGTGAAGCCGCCGCCCTTAACGGTAACGGTCACGTCAAACTTGCCGAGCGTTTCGGTTGCTACGAACGGCTGACGGATGATGGTCTTAAGGGTCTCAAGGCCGAAATAGTCGTCCAGCGTTCTTTTATTAATCGTGATATTGCCGGTACCCGGTGCAAGGTATACTCTGGCAATGGATTTTTTTCTTCTTCCTGTTCCGTAGAATTTATCAGTCGCCATTTCTCACCCCTCCTTTAGAACGTGATCTGCTCAGGTTTCTGGGCAGCATGCGGATGTTCCGGTCCTGCGTATACAAACAGCTTTCCAGCCATCGCTCTTCCAAGCGGTCCTTTGGGAAGCATGCCCTTAACGGCCAGTTCGATCACCCGCTCCGGCTTCTTGGCAAGCATCTCCTTCAGAGTTGCTTCCTTCATGCCGCCGACGTATGCGGAATGATGATAATAGATTTTCTGATCCAGCTTTTTGCCGGTTACTTTGATCTTATCGGCGTTGACAACGATCACATAATCACCGGTATCGACAAAAGGCGTATACTCGGGTTTGTTCTTTCCTCTTAAGATCTTTGCGATTTCCGAGGATAAACGGCCAAGAGTACATCCTTCGGCGTCGACCAGATACCATTTCTTTTCCAATTTATCCGGATTAGCCATAAATGTCTTCATGGATAAAGCCTCCTTACGATTTCTGTCTGAACGTCCTGTGGATCTTCCAGCCGGGGCTATGGCCGGTCGGATCCGGTCGCGCGTTTTGGCGGGTCCGGCAGTTCATGTTGGGAAGGCATGAAAAACCGACTGCGCCTAAAGTCGCACTGAGATATTATAGAGTATCCTCCTTTTTGTGTCAACCATTAAAAAACAAACTTTTACTGATGAAATGGCGGCGGAATCCAGCGCAGCGGGCAATGAACAAAAGCCGCCGTTAAGGAGGGGTTAAATGCTGCTTTCGCGCAGAGAATTCAGGGCCGGGCACTCTTGAAAGCCCCCATGGTTTAGGATACAATAAGACATCAGAAAAACCGAACAGGAGATCAGATCATGAGCTGTTTGCTGCACCGGATGAGCATCCGGAAATACCAGGACCGGCCTGTGGAGCCGGAAAAAATCGAATACATGATGAGGGCGGCCATGCAGGCCCCGTCGGCCCACAATCAGAGGCCCTGGGAATTCTATGTGGTAACCAACAAGGAACTTATTCAGAAGCTTTCCAAAGCTACGGCGTATTCCGGCTGCGCTGCCGGCGCTCCCGTGGTGATCGTTCCCGTTTACCGGAAGGACAGCAAGGTCCCCTACAGCATCGACATTGACATGGCGGCCTGTACGGAGAATCTCTGGCTGGCTGCGGATGAACAGGGACTCGGAGGCGTCTGGATCGGTATCGCTCCGGTGGAGGAGCGGATGCAGGCTGTGGAAGAAATCCTTTCTCTGCCGGATACGGTGCGCCCCTTCGCCCTGTTTGCGGTGGGCTATTCGGCGGAAACGAGGGAACAGCGGATCCGTTTCAACCCGGATCGGATCCACTATGTAAACTGAACGCGGGAGTCTTCTCTTCGTTCAGGGAAACGCGGAAATCAAAAAGAAAGGCAGGACAATAATATGAGCAATCCGTATGAAGGAACACAGACCGAAAAAAATCTCTGGGAAGCATTCGCGGGAGAATCCCAGGCCAGAAACAAGTACACGTATTTTGCTTCCAGGGCAAAAAAGGAAGGCTATGAGCAGATTGCCGCTCTGTTCCAGAAGACCGCCGACAATGAAAAGGAACATGCCGAACTGTGGTTCAAGGAACTGAACGGGATCGGCGATACTGCCGCCAATCTTGCAGCCGCCGCGGAAGGCGAGAACTACGAATGGACCGATATGTATGAAGGCTTTGCCAAAACGGCTGAGGAAGAAGGCTTTCCGGAGCTGGCGGCCCGTTTCCGTCTGGTCGCGGCGATCGAAAAGCATCATGAGGAACGCTACCGCGCGCTGCTGAAGAATGTGGAAACCGCCCAGGTCTTCGAAAAGAGCGAAGTCAAGGTCTGGGAATGCCGGAACTGCGGACATATTATTGTCGGAACAAAGGCTCCGGAAATCTGCCCGACCTGCGCGCATCCGCAGAGCTATTTCGAGATGAGAAGCGAAAATTACTGATTCCGGATCAATGGGGACTGTCCCTGTGATCCGTACGTATGAAAAGGGCTGCCGAACCGGCAGCCCTTTGATTTTGCGTTTTCCGGATTGTCCGGAGGATCAGATATCCAGTGCCGCGTGATATCCCCAATAGACTGCATTGCAGATATTGGATACACGGGACGCGTCGCCGATAACGCGGACAAACGGAGCGGTGTCCTGAAGCTCTTCCACGACTTTGAAGTTGCCGCGCTGGCCCATGGCGCAGATCACGCTGGGTCCGGGGACGAGCACTTCTTCACCGTCTTTGTTCTCGCACCATACGCCTTCTTCGGTAACGCGAAGGGCTTTGTGCTCCAGGAAGACGTTCGCGTATTTCGCGATCTGCTCCATCAGAAGCGGACGATGGCGGATGTTGGCATCCGGTGCCATGACGTCGCGCATTTCCACCAGATTGACCTTCTTGCCGAGCATGCCCAGATGGACCGCGCATTCGCAGCCGGCCAGACCGGCGCCGATGACGACGACTTCGTCGCCGACCTTGTCCTCTTCTTTATAGTAGTTGTTGACAACCACCACGTTGGGTCCGTTCAGACCCGGAATCGGCGGGACAATCGGGGTGGAACCGGCAGCGATGATCAGGGCGTCCGGAGCTTCCTTTTCAACATAAGCGGCAGTAACTTCCGTATTCAGTTTAATACGTACGCCGGCTTCGCGCGCCAGTTTCTCATAAGTGCCGGCCAGACGATACATATCGTACTTGAAGGGCAGCGCCTGCTCGCTCTTCAGGATACCTCCGCAGGCATCGGACTTTTCGCAGAGGATGACCTGATGGCCTCTTCTGGCAGCGGTATAAGCCGCGTAAAGTCCTCCCGGGCCGGCTCCGGCAACCAGGACCTTCTTCTTGATCGGTGCCGGTTTTACTTCGTCGCCTTCGATCTCGCGGCCGATCAGCGGGTTCACGGTGCAGCGGCGGGTCGAGGTCGTCGCGCGTTCGGACATGCAGACGAAGCAGCGCAGGCAGCGGACGATCTTGTCGTCTTCGTTCGCCATGACTTTGTTCGGAAGGAACGGATCGGCCAGAAGGGCACGTCCCATGTAGATGACGTCGGCTTTGCCGGAGGCAATGATTTCTTCCATCTGCGCGGGATCGTTGATGCCGCCGATGGTCGCAACCGCTTTGCTGACGTTCTTCTTGATTTCAGCTGCCAGATAGACGTTGCGGCCGTGCTCCTCGAACATGGAGGGATGGGTGATGCCGAAGGTCTTCTGATAGGTTCCGGCGCTGACGTTGAACATATCCACATACGGCTCAAGCTGTTTCGCAATGCGGACGCCTTCGTCGATATCATAGCCGCCTTCGCAGAACTCGGCTCCGCTCATACGGAACTCGATGGGGAAGAACGGGCCGACCGCATCACGAACCGCCTGGCAGGCACGGATGGCAAAACGGCAGCGGTTTTCAAGGGAGCCGCCATACTCGTCGGTTCTCTTGTTGAACAGCGGGGAAAGGAACTGGTTGATCAGCCAGCCGTGGCCGCCGTGGATCATCAGCATCTCAAAGCCCGCTCTCTTGGCCAGAGCCGCGACTTTGCCATAGGACGCGATAATGTCGTCGATCATATCCAGTGTCAGCGCCTTGACTTCCACGCCGTCCGCGCGGACGGTATCGGAGGGGCCCCACTGGTTCAGGGACTTCTGTTTTTCCTTATCCGTCATATAGGTTCCGGCGAACATACCGGAATGGGAAAGCTCCAGCGAAGGGATCGCTCCATGGCGGCGGATCGCGTCGGCTGCATAGGTCGCGCAGGCCAGGGAATTCAAAATCTTCTCATCCAGATGGTAGGCATGGGACCCGTCTGTGGCGGGATGAACCATCAGTTCGGAGACCGTTACCGCACCGGCTCCGCCCTTACCGCGAAGTTCATAGAATGCCGCGGACTTCGGGCCGATGCATCCGTCGTTGGTGATGTCCGTTCCGCCCATGGGGGCAGAGAACATTCTGTTGCGGAAGGTGGTGCGGCCCAGTGTGATCGGTTTGCATAAATTCGGGTACTTTCTTTCCATATGTCACCTCATTCATTCGTTGCGTTATCTTCAGCATGAACGCTATGCTCATGCCTTTTAACCTTATTTGTGATCAGTACCGCGGCAATCAGCGCTGCCAGCAGGATCAGGAAAAGGATCACCGACGGGTTGTACTGGGAAGCAATCAGTCTGCCGAGCCCGCTGCTGATGGAAAGCAGCCGGGTGCCCATGGCATTCAGCCGGACGATGATCATGAAAATGAAGGAGAGGATCGTCAGGACGAACAGGATCATCGGAATATACCGGACCGCCTTCTTCATTTCGTCTTTCTCCTTCTCTGCCGCCAGATTACAAGGTACATTTCCGCCAGTATCCCGGCGGCTGCCAGAACGGCAATCAGCACCAGCCGTTTCAGGCTGTCGGTCCAGAAGGAACGGTGAACCTCGATCTTAAAGCTGGTGGAGTTTCCGGCTTTGTCCGCCGCGGACAGCATCATCGAATGGGAGCCGTAGCCGATCTCCTTTTCGATGCTGAAACAGTTCCCCACCATGGCGACCGCTTCGTTGTCGCAGGTTACAAAGGCGTCCTTCTCCGCCGTTCCCTGAATAAAAACCCGGTTTTTCGACGTTGTCACGGTGGCTCCGGGACTTTCAACCAGCAGCTCCGGAGGCACGGTATCCAGGATCATTTCCTTTTCCGCCACCGATGTCCCGCCGTTTTCGTCCGTGACAAAGGCCGTCATGGAGTTATCGCCTTCCCGCAGTTCCAGCCGGAAAGCCCCGCTCTGGGCATCGCATTCCGTCCCGTTCAGAAAGACACGGCAGGAAGCGGCTCCTTCGGGAGGCGTAATCTGCAGCTCCGTCTGATTGACGATGCCCGCCTCCGGGAAAAGCTCCTCCGCGGACAGGGTTCCTTCCGCCTCGCAGACAACCGGCTCGAACCTTCCGCCGGTTCCGTCAAAGGCCGCTATGCCGGCTATAATTTCGGAATGGCCCGCCGGGATTTCCACTGAAAGCGGTTTTTCATAGCTGTGCTCACGGAGCAGGAGCTCCTTGGTATCCTGATCATAAACGGACAGCACGGCGGGAACATCTTCATTCCATGCACCGTAGACTTTGCTGCCGTTTCTCCCGATGATAACACCGGTCAGCGCAGAAGCGCCTGACGTATTGTCATAAAAGAACGCTTCCTTCGAGAACGCATAGGTAATCGTTCCCCTCATGGTGGTCACGCCGATCATAAAATGATAATAACCGGAGTCCACGTCCGGCAGCTGCACGGAAAGGGATCCTTCCGATCCGCTGCGGATGCTTCCCAGTTCCACTGTTTCCGCTTCGTAATCGTGGTCGCTCTGTGAAAGGAAGACCGTTACATTCATATTTCCGGTACCCCCGGAAATCTTCCAGGATACCTTATAATTATCGCCCGAAATCGCGGTAAATTCAACTGTTTTTACCTCAAGATTTCCGGCTGCGCGGGCTGTTACGGGAAAAAGTCCGAACAGAAGGACGGCGCAGATAAAAAATACGAGTCTTTTTTTCATGACACGCCCTCCCGGTAATAGTCTGCCGACGCATCCAGGTCCTCGCTGATCAGGGAAATCGTGACCGAATGCTGATCTGTGGTTTCATCCGTTGTCCGGTAAGTGAATACGTATCGGTTGTTCATGATATCCGCAAGCTGTTTCGCCGCAGCGGTAAGCTCCGCCGGACGGCCGATCTTCAGGCAATAGCCGCCGGTACCGGAAGCGATTGTTTCCGCCGTCTCAGGATTCGCCCCGGGAAGAGCCGCGACATAACAGCGGACGTTGTTCTCCTTCAGCAGGTTCACAATCTCAAGGACCTGCTCTTCCTCCGTCAGGGGATCCGCGGTAACCCACAGAATCGCCCGTTCGCCGTTCTTCTTTCCCGAAAGCACGGAACAGGCCTGGGAAAGGATTTCATAGGCCGTGGCTGTGTTTTCCATCGTCAGGGACAGTGCCATACTGCGATAGCGATCCGCGGAATCATCCGGTGTACTTAAGATCTGCCCGCAGCCATCCACCAGCGCCGGCCGCTTCGCCATCTTCATGTCCTGCGCCCCGGTCAGCATCATTCTCAGTTCCTTAAGGGTGGAATTGTCTCCGTTCTGCGGAGACACCGCGATGACGAGGGTCCGGTTTTCGCTGCCGATTTCAGCCGTCATTGTAAAATCGCTGATGCTCTCCTCATTGTCCCGGACTTTGAAATCATCTTTATAGTATTCCCCGCTTCCGCCGAAAACATTGGCTTTGCGCAGGTTGGTATTCACTGCTGCGGTAATCTTCGGGAACTCGGACGCATTAACGGAAGTGACCGCATAAACCGGGTGGTCGTAGATCATCATGGCCGCCATCTGATCCGCGGTTTCCCTGTTGATGCCTTCCTCATCCGCCGGTATTACGTCCTGGCTCTGGGCGCGGAAAACCGCCCGGCAGTCCTCAAAGAGTGTCTCTTTTAATTCGTCCTCTCCGGATTTCTGATACTGGGTCAGATGCTCGGAAAGGATCAGCAGCTCTTCCCTCACCGGGGCGGATTCGTCCAGCAGCGACGCGTCCGAGATAATGGAAAGGAACTCCTTATAAGCTTTTTCGTTTTCGCCCTGCAGAAGCTCCATTTTTACAAGCTGCAGGCCGTACAGGCCGGTGCCGTCCCTCAGAACCGGTTTTTTTACCTCAAGATAATTCCGGATACGCTGATAATACACATTGATTGCGTCCTCATAATACTGCAGGTAAAGCATATCCTGTTTATAGCGGTTATCGCTGCCCTGCTCGTATGCGGCGGCTTTTTCCGCCGCGGCATCCGCCTTTTTCAGCAGATCCAGGATCTCTGAATCTTCCGAGGCACGGAGTTCTTCCTCCGTGATATTAAAGGCGCGCTGCGCCAGAACGTCCGTATACAGGATCTGATTTGCCGGGGTCTTTTCCGTATCCAGCATATCTCCGGCGACCTGAAGGGCGCTGTCATAATCTCCGGCGAGATTATAATAGCTGATGGCCATTTTCTTTACGCTGTTATCGTCCGGAAAGCTGGAAAGGAGTGCCCGGATATCCGCCGGCTGAATGGATTCGACGTTTCCGGCACGGATCTGCCGGTCCATCTGATAATATTCCTTCAGCTGCACCGTTTCCCGGATTCCGGCTGCTTCCCGGCTCTTCACGACGCATTCATCCACTTCCGCCCGGCGGTTTTTACCGTCCGCAACGGCATTCATGGAAAGGGTGTACAGCTCTTCCGCAACCGCCGCCTGTTCCGGAAGCTCGGAAAGGTCGCTCAGATATCGGTCTGTCATGAAGTAAACGCTTTTATAATCGCCTTCCACCGCGGACGCCAGCATCTCAAGAAAGTTCTTCTGCGTCGCGCTCATGGCGTCATTCTGAATCGTAACCGCGCGGGCGCTGGCGGCATCGCCGTCCGCCAGATACTCATAGGCAAGATAAACCCCGGTCTCCGGGCTGTTTTTCCGGGAATTCAGCGTCAGCACCGCCGACAGGATAAAGAAAACCGCGCCGGCCGCAAACAGGCACAGAACAATCCAGTCCGGCAGCTTTCTCCGAACCTGATATTTTCTGTGCCCGATTACGTCCAGCACGATCAGTATGACAAATACAATAGCTCCAAGAATAATAATCAAATCGATTTAGTCCTTATCGGGCCGAGAACGGATCGGTTCTCCTTATTCGGCCGGCTGGTCGTTCACGAATCCGTCGTTCACGGTCTCTGCTTCTTCCGCGGGGATCTCCTCTTCCGGAACCGCTTCCTCCGGAATCTCTACTTTCTCTCCGCAGACAGTGCAGAACAAAGCGCCGTCCACCAGCTTCGACCCGCAGCGCACGCAGACCGGTTCCGGTTTTTTCTCCTTCACCGGCGCAATTTTCGCGCCGCAGTTAATGCAGAACAGGGCGCCGTCTTCCACGGGGGCCCCGCATTTATCGCAGACGGGAGCCGCGCTCGCCGCTTTTTTCTCGTCTTCGGGAATCCGGGTTCCGCAATTAACGCAGAAACGATAGCCCTTTTCCACATCCGAACCGCAGTTCGGGCATTCACGGATGCCGGCCAGCTTTTTGATCTGGTCCGTGCAGCTGGTGATCTCCGCGAAGGACTCATCGATCTTGCTGAAATACTCTTCGTATCCTTCCGGGGCCGCATCCTTGTTGGCCTGATAGAATTTTTCGCCCACGTCTCCGTAGATCGTGGCAATCTTCTTTTTGGCGTCGTCAATCCGGGCGTTCAGGCTGACGTTTTCCGTAAAATTGGAAGCGCCGCTTTTCATGCTGTTGCCGAGTTTCGTCAGTTTTTCTTCCAGTTTTTCAAACATCTGTCCTACCTTACCGCGGGCAAGCTGCGTCCTGCTGTTTTCATCTTTGCGGGACATCGTCCGGAAAACCCCCGCGGCCTCTCCTTTTCTCCGCTGCTTTCCGGCCTGTGAACAATACCTTTTTTATGCCGTTTCCTCTTTCAGGTCCCGGTGCATCAGTTCCATTACAGCGTCCCTGGGGGACTTGTCTTCAAATAAAATCCGGTTGACTTCCGTCACGATGGGCATTTCCACCCCGTACTTTTTTGCCAGTTCATAAGCGGCTTTCGCGCTGTTGACGCCTTCCACAACCTGTCGGACCTGCGCCATGGCCTCTTTGTATTTCAATCCCTGGCCCATCAGAAAGCCCGCTTTCCGGTTCCGGCTGTGCACGCTTCCGCAGGTGACGATCAGATCGCCGATGCCGGAAAGTCCGGAAAAAGTCTCTTTTTTCGCGCCCATGGCCACACCGAGCCGGGTGATTTCGGCAATCCCGCGGGTGATCAGCGCCGCTTTGGCGTTGTCCCCGTAACCGAGGCCGTCCGACATTCCCGCCGCCAGGGCGATCACGTTTTTAAGCGCCGCGCCGATCTCCACGCCGAGAACATCCGAAGAGGAATAAACCCGGAAAACCGGACTGCTGAAGATCTGCTGGATATAAACCGCCGTCTCCGCGTCCTTCGCGGCGGCCACAATGGTCGCGGGAAGGCCCCGCCCGACCTCTTCCGCATGCGTCGGCCCGCTTAAAGCCGCCGCCTTCGCCTGGGGAATCTCATCTTCAATTACGTCCGTCATGGTCATCGAGGTCTTTTCCTCAATTCCCTTCGTGAGCGTGACAATGATCCGGCCGTCTTCCACATACTCTTTCATCTGATGAGTCGTGGACCGGATCGCCGTGGACGGTACTGCGCAGACCAGAAGGTCTTTACCCCGTACGGCTTCCTCCAGATCGCTTGTAAACCGGACGCTGCCGCCCAGCTTCACCCCCGGAAGTCGGTCGATATTCTCATGATACTTCCGGAACATCTCCGTAGTTTCCGGCCGGTAGGACCACAGTGTCACTTTGTGGCCGTTATTGCCCAGAAGCCATGTGATGGCGGTGCCCCAGCTTCCGGATCCGATAACTCCGATATCTGCCATTATACTGTCCTTTTTTGAAATCCGTGTGAAAACGGAAACACTCCGTTCCGCAGGATAGAGGATCCATCCTTTACGCAAAGCCGTTGGATGTGTTCCGGCTCAGTTCTTCTTATGATCCCAGACCCTTCGCTCGGTTCCCTCCGCCAGCCTCCGGATGTTCCCCCTGTGCTGGAAGAACGCCAGTGCCGTCAGGACCGCCACAACGATATACATCTCGGTCAGCCGGGGCTGCGCCATTCCATAACTTCCGGCCTGTCCCAGTACGATCAGCCCGATCAGGAAACTCGACGAAAGGCAGAGCGATCCGACGGAGATATGATGCGTGAGCCGGGCCGGAACGAAAAAGCAGATCACGCCCAGCAGGATCAGCCGCCAGTCGCCGAACGCAATGATCATGCCGGCGGTCGCCGCGATCCCCTTTCCTCCATGAAATTTCATGAAGAACGGATAGTCATGCCCGATCACCACCCCCGCAGCCGTATAAATCCGCAGCATGAGCGCCGCGTCATGGCCGCGATAGATCGCCCAGGTGACCAGGACCGCCGCAATGCATTTAAAGATATCCACTGCGACCGTTACAAAGCCGAGCTTGCGGCCGAACACGCGCATCGCATTGGTCGTCCCGGCATTGCCGCTGCCGTAGTCCCGGATATCGAGTCCTTTGATTTTACCGATAAAATAGGACGTCTGTATCAGGCCGAAAAGATATCCGATCACAATACATACGACTCGTTCCATTGTTCCAAACTCCCCCGCAAACAGGCTTCGCCTACTCTGAGCGCTCCCGCGTGATGAACCGGACCGGTGTCCCGCGGAAACCGAACGCTTCGCGGATCTGGTTTTCCAGATAACGCGTATAGGAAAAATGCGTCAGTTTTTTATCGTTAACAAACATGACAAACGTCGGCGGCTTCACGCCGGCCTGCGTCATATAGAAAATTTTCAGCCGTTTTCCTTTATCCGACGGCGGCTGCTGCATGGCCACCGCGTCGGCCAGGATCTCGTTGAGAACGCCCGTCGGGATGCGCAGGGTCTGATTCTGCAGCACCATATCCACCGTTTCATAGATCTTGTTCAGCCGCTGCCCGGTCACTGCCGAAATGAAGATGATCTCGGCATAAGGCATGAATGAAAGCACGCTGCGGATCTTCCGGGTGAACTCGCTTACGGAATGATTGTCCTTTTCCACCGCGTCCCATTTGTTCACGGCAATGATCACACCCTTGCCCGCCTCATGGGCGATCCCGGCGATCTTGGCATCCTGTTCCGTCACGCCTTCCAGCGCGTCGATCACAAGAACGCATACATCGCAGCGCTCCACCGCTCCGACTGTGCGGATAATGCTGTAGCGCTCAATATCCTCTTTTATTTTACTGTGCCGGCGAAGGCCCGCCGTATCGATAAAAATATACTCTTTGCCGTGATACTTTACTTTCGAATCGATGGCATCCCTTGTGGTGCCCGCGATATCCGAAACGATCACCCGTTCCTCGCCCAGCAGGCGGTTGATGATCGAAGATTTTCCCACATTCGGTTTTCCGACGACCGCGATCTTCGGCAGCTCTTCCTCTTCCGCTCCCGCGCTTCCTTCCGGAAAATGGGCCACGACCTCATCCAGCAGGTCGCCGATGCCCTGCCGGCCTTCCGCGGAGATCGGGAACGGCTCGCCGATGCCCAGATTATAGAACTCATAAACGTCCATCTCCTGGGCCTTGAAATTATCCACTTTATTAACGCAAAGAACGACCGGTTTATGACTCTTGCGCAGCATATCCGCCACTTTGGAGTCCGCGTCCACCAGTCCCTGGCGCACGTCCGTCATGAAAATGATGACATCCGCGGTATCAATGGCCATCTGCGCCTGCTCGCGCATCCGGCTCAGTATAATATCCTGGCTCTCCGGCTCGATTCCGCCGGTATCGATCAGGGTAAATTCATAGTCCAGCCAGGTAACATCCGCATAGATCCGGTCCCGCGTGACACCGGGCGTATCCTTGACGATCGCCTTTCTCGTCCCCGCGAGGGCATTGAACAATGTGGATTTTCCGACGTTCGGACGGCCGACAACGGCCACGATGGGTCTGCTCATATTTCCGCTCCTTATTAACTAATTAATATTATCAATTTGGAGGGGAAAATGCAAGGGAAGG
>CADBNG010000332.1 GCA_902795985.1 uncultured Lachnospiraceae bacterium | reverse complement strand
TTTTCTCATAACGGTTCCGGCTGATTGGCCGATTCATTTGAAAATTTCTTTTAATGTCCTGACGGGAAGCGCTGAAACGCTCCTTACCGAAACCAGATAAAATCGCAGAACGCGATAAAAAGAAAGAACACCGTCCCGAAAACCAGTACTATAAGAAGAGCGGCTTTTATTGCCGCCCTTCTGTACATGCGGATCTGCTCTTCATTCAGCGGTTCTTTCTCCGTCCCGCTCTGAGAATCCGCCCGCTCCCGGTCCCCGCGCACATACCAGGGCATGCCGTCCACGTTCATGTCCGCGATGGTCCTTCCGTCGTCTTCCGGGTCGTTCTTCTGCTGTCTGTTTCGAAGTCCGAACATGATTACTCCTGCGTTTTTTCCTTTTTCATCGTCTCTTCCGCGCGCGCGTTGGCATCGGCGTCATTATACAGATGACAGGCGCAGAAATGCTCTTCTTCCACTTCCCTCCATTCCGGAACCGCGTATTTGCAGATTTCCATGCACTGCTCGCAGCGGGTATGGAACTTGCAGCCCTTCGGCGGATTGGCCGGGGAAGGAATGCTGCCCTTCAGGATAATACGGTTCAGCTTCACGTCCGGATCCGGAACGGGAATGGCCGAAAACAGGGCTTTGGTGTACGGATTCAGCGGATTGGCGAAAATCTTGCCCGTAGGCGCGTATTCCACCATGGTTCCGAGGTACATGACGCCCACCGTATCCGAAATATGCTCCACAACCGAAAGGTCATGGGAAATAAACAGATAGGTCAGGCCGAAATCATCCTGCAGCTGTTCCAGCAGGTTGATGATCTGCGCCTGAATGGAAACTTCCAGGGCCGATACCGGCTCGTCGCAGACGATGAATTCCGGCGCCAGGGCCAGGGCCCGGGCAATACAGATTCTCTGCCGCTGCCCGCCGGAGAACTCATGGGGATACCGGTCTTTATAATAGGGCGGCAGCCCGCAGACATCCATGACGCGGGTGATGTAATCGTCAAAATCCTCTTTCGGAACGATTTTATGCTCCCGGACGGCTTCTCCGATGATCTCGCCCACCGGAAGCCTCGGGGACAGGGAGGAATAGGGATCCTGGAAAACCAGCTGCATCCGCGGACGCATTTTCCTCAGTTCTTCGTTATTCAGGGCGAAAACGTCCTGACCGTCGAAGATCACGTCCCCCGCCGTTTTTTCCTGCAGGCGCAGGATGGTCCGCCCGCAGGTGGATTTGCCGCAGCCCGACTCTCCCACCAGACCCATGGTCTGCTTCCTCTTAATACGGAAGCTGACGCCGTCCACCGCTTTGACGTTTCCGATGGTCCGTTTGAAAAAGCTGGATTTGATCGGAAACCATTTAACCAGATGGTTCACTTCCAGAAGCGTATCGTCAGCGGAGGCAGCCGCGGAACCGGTCATGCTGTCCGGTGTGTATAAATATTGATTCATAACAGCTCCTCCACATTGACCGATTTCGGATAGCCGAGAACCGTGCCTTCTTCATAATAACGGTAACAGGAAACAAAATGGGTTTCCGACAGTTTGATTTCCGGCGGATACTCTCCCGCGCAGCGGTCGCAGTGCATTTCGCAGCGGTCGCGGAAATAACAGTAATCCGGCATGGCCACCGGGTTCGGAACGCTTCCGGGAATATTGTACAGCTTGTCCACCTTTTTCCCGACGACCGGCTTGGACTTCATCAGGCCGATGGTATAGGGATGGCAGGGATGATGGAAGATTTCCGCGGCGGTGCCTTTTTCAATCACGCGTCCCGCGTACATGACGACCACATAATCCGCCATGCCGGCAACGACGCCCAGGTCATGCGTAATCAGCATAATGGAGGAATTCAGCTTGTCCTTCAGATCCTGCAGAAGATCCAGGATCTGGGCCTGGATGGTAACGTCCAGCGCCGTCGTCGGTTCGTCGGCAATAATCAGCGTCGGAGAACAGGCCAGCGCGATGGCGATACAGATCCTCTGCCGCATGCCGCCCGACAGTTCATGGGGGTACATGTTGTACACTCCCTCTTTGTTGGCGATGCCCACCAGTTCCAGCATTTCCAGAGTTCTGGCTTTGATTGCCTCTTCCGTCATGTCCGGGTTGTGCAGCTGCGTAACCTCGTCCACCTGCTGCCCGATCCGGAACACCGGATTCAGCGCCGTCATGGGCTCCTGGAAAATCATGGAAATGTTGTTTCCGCGAATATGCTCCATTATGGCGTTCGGTGTGTTCACAATATTATAGGCGGTCCCGTCCCCTTTATTGAAACGGATCTCGCCCCCGACGGTCTGGCCGCTGGGCCGTGCCAGCAGCTGCATCAGGGAAAGGCTGGTTACGGATTTTCCGCAGCCCGACTCCCCGACGATTCCGACGGTGGAGTTTTTCGGAACGCTGAAATTCACGCCGTCCACCGCTTTTACCACACCGACGTCCGTGAAGAAATAGGTGCAGACGTTGTCAAATTCCACGACGTTGTCCGGATCCTTCATGGTGGTTGTATACAGCTTCGGATCCTTGTTCGCGTCGGACCGCTCGCGTTCCAGTTTTTTTGTCACACGGCGGTTGAATTTCGTAATCCGTCTGGATTCTTTTCCTGAAATATAGGAGGACGTTTTTTTATCTGCCATTTTCTTCACCCCCTTACCGTTTTGCCTTCGGATCGTACGCGTCGCGCAGGCCGTCACCGACAAAGTTGAACGCGATAACGGTCAGGCAGATGAGCAGGCCGACGGGGATCCAGATAAACGCATAGTGCGCAATCGCCGACGCGGAGGAAACGGAGTTGATGATCGTTCCCCAGGTTGCCAGCGGGTGCTTCACGCCCAGGCCCAGGAAGGACAGTGTGGATTCCGTCAGGATAACGCTGCCCAGGCCCATGGTGGCCGTAACAATCAGCTGAGGCATGACATTCGGCATCAGGTGCTTGAAAATACGGTCCTTGATGCGGATACCGGTGGCTTCCGTCGCAACCATGAACTCCTGGTCGCGCAGAGACAGGATCTGGCCGCGGACCAGTCTCGCGACACTGGCCCAGCCCAGGATGCCCAGCACGGCCATCATGACCATCAGCCTCTTGTAGGGATCCAGACGCATGGCATCCATCATGGCGCCGAGGATAATCATGATCGGCAGGGACGGCAGACAGTAGAAAATATCCACCAGTCTCATGATCAGATTGTCAACCCAGCCTCCGAAATAGCCGGCCAGTCCGCCCATGATGACGCCCAGGACCGTTTCGATGATAACAACGACGAAACCGACCATCAGGGAGATCCGGCCGCCGTACATGACACGCGCCAGCATATCGAAGCCGTCGCCGTCCGTTCCGAGGATGTGTTCCCGGGACGGGGCGCCGAAGGTGTCGATCATATAATTGATCTGGTCGCAGTTGATGACATATTCGCCTTCGAGACGCTGGGTGATTTTCATTTCGGTATCGTTCATGATGTAGCTGCCGTTTTCGTCCGTCATGTACGATCCGTCTTCGTTCTGCTGCGGGATCTCATAAGTCAGTGTCCCTGTTTTCTGCCCGTTTTCCAGCATCTCTTCAATTTTGGCGGAAACCGCTTTTTTCAGGCCGTATTCCATGGTGTCCTCACCGGAATAACGACGGACGGAAAACAGGTTGAACTCGGCGAATTCCATTCCGGAAGCATCGGAAACAATCAGCGCGCCGTCTTCCGGCGTGATCGTATAGGATACGCCGTCCGCTTCAAAGCGGTTGGTATCCCCCACGGAAAGGAGCGCCGCGGTCCGGAAAGCGTCACTGACTTTTTCGCCGACCTTGAAGGTGTCCAGCGTATAGGAAGTGTAGACTTTTGCCGGACGTTCCGTCCCGCTCATCGTATACACGTCATACCGGCTGCTCTGGGGATCCAGGAAATAGCTGGCATTTCCGGCGGTGAAGGAAAGGTTTCCGTCATTCACTGCGGCATTCAGAGCATTTTCAAATTCGCTGCCAAGGGGGGCGCCGGTGTAAACCAGGCCGTCTGTCTGCGCATAGACATCGAAGGTCTTCGGCTTGCCGCCCTTCTTCCAGGTGTATTCCGTATCTCCCACAGTAAAGGATCCGGAAGTTCCGCTGATCTGGGAAGCGGCAGCCTCCGCCAGCCCCGGAATCTCCTCCCCGCTGAACTCAAATTTCTTCCCGATGGTGCTGTAGGTTCCGACCTGCACCGTGCTGCTTCCGATGGAAGCCGCTTTCTCCGCTTCAACAACGGAAATCTGATAGATGTTGTCCGCAGATTTACGGATCATATAGCTGCCTTCATCGCCAAGCACCAGAAGTTCTTCCTGCAGGGCAGGATCTTCCGCAGACATCATTTTCTTGATGTTGCTGTTCATGGCGTTGACGACTTTCCGTTCAACGGCCGCGTCCGGGTCAATATCATATCCGTTAAAGGCGGTATTCTGCTTTGCCAGCGCGTAGTTCACGTTCATCGACTCGAACTTATAGAAAATCTGCTTCTGTCCGTAAGGATAGAAAAGCGGGCCGATAAAAGAGAACACGAACATGACGATCAGAATGACGGAGCCTGTGACCGCCAGACGGTTGCGGACGAAACGCTTGAAAACCTGACGTCCCGGTGAGAGAACCTTGACACGGGAGACATCGTCCAGAGCGACCTCGTTTTCATATTCAGCGCCGGCTTTTTCCGCCTGTTCTTTCGCCTGCCGGGCGGCGGATTTCTGCGCTTCCCTTTGTTTGAGCACTTCATTTAAATTGTATTTTGCCATAATCCCGACCCCCTTAACTGAGCCGTACGCGCGGATCGACGACGGCGTACAGGAGATCGGATATCAGGTTGCCCAGAAGCGTCAGTATGGAAATAAAGGCCAGATAGAACATGATAAACGGGATGTCTCCCTGGGTCATCGAAGCATAGGAAGCGAAGCCGATGCCGCGGATCGCGAACAGGGACTCGGTAATCAGCGCGCCGGCGAAAAGGCCCGGAAGACTTCCGCCCAGCGTTGTGACCAGCGGAATCAGTGTGTTCCGGAACGCATGATAATTGATGACCCGTTTCTCCGGCACGCCCTTTGCCCTGGCCGTCCGGATATAATCGGCGTTCAGGACTTCCAGCATGTTCGTCCTGGTGTAACGCATCAGTCCTCCGATGCTGATAATAATCAGCGTAATGGCCGGCAGGACGAAATGCTTCGCCACATCCAGGAATTTCCCGAAGTCCGACAGATTCATGTAATTCCTGCCCTGCATACCGGACAGGTCAAACAGGCCCAGCTTGACGGAGAAAATATATTTCAACAGCGTCGCGACAAAGAACGTGGGCATCGAGATGCAGATCATCGATACTACCGTCGTGAAATAATCAGTAAAACTGTATTGTTTTTTTGCCGCGGTGATGCCAAGAGGTATCGCTATCAGGATCTCAAAGATAAAAGAAACCAGCCCGAGGGCAAAGCTGAACCAGACGGTATTGTGGAATTCTTCCGTAACGGGAATCGTCCACACCCAGCTGTCTCCCCAGTTGCCGGTCAGGGCATTTTTCAGCCAGACGAAATATCCGCCGACAACACCCTGGTCCATGCCGTACTGCGCGTTCAGATCGGCCAGCCATTCCGCGTAGCTTTTCGTCGCGCCGGGCCGGGACGCAAGCTCTCTCGCCTTCGTCTCCACATAGCCCATCGGCATGTTGTACATCAGTACATAGATTAAGAACATTACAAAAAAGAGGATCAAAACGCTGTACAACAAACGTTTTGCCGTATATTTTGCCATAAGACCACCTGCCTCTCCCTCATTTCGACACAAAAGGGACAGTCCCTTTGTGTGTTAATTGACACAAAGGTGACAGTGCCTCTGTGTCCAAAGGGGGCGGCTGACGCACAGGACTTAAACAGACCCGCGCACGGGAGCCGTCCCCTTTAAATGGGCGGAAAAACCGACACAAAGGAACTGTCTCCTTTGTGCCGGTCCATTCACTGATTACTGAAGGGCAAGGGTATGGACTTCCGCATACCATCCCCAATACGGAGTCATATCCTGAGGAATGGTCGCGATATCGATACGCTGAGAGGAGAAGGTGGTGCAGTCTTTACGCTGATACAGCGGAAGCTCGCATCCCCAGTCCATGATGATGCCCATGGCATCTTTATAAACGGACTTACGATATTCCGTATCCGAGCTGCCGCGGCCTTCCACGATCAGGTCATCCAGAGCCGGATCCACAATCTGGTAATGGTTGGAGTTGGTTCCTTCGCCGTGGGCGTTGGAGCTGTGGTAAACCTGGGTCATATCCGGATCGACGACGGACTGCCAGGCGGCTGCCCACATCATCGCAGTATTGCTCTCCAGAGCATTGTTCCACACGGAAGTTCCGACGTCGTTGACCTGAAGGGTGATGCCCAGCTCTTCCAGGACTTCGGAAGCGGCAACGGCGATTCCGTAAGCCGGGTGATCCTGCTCGCCCTGGCCGGGGATCATGACTTCATAGGTATCCTTCACATCCGTGAACTTGCCGGCTGCTTCATCATAGGTGAAGCCGGCTGCCTTGAAGTATCCGATCGCGGCTTCTTTGGCCGCCGCGTATCTTTCCTCTTCGCTCATGGAGGACTCATAAATCTGATTTCCGTCCACATCAACGGAGTAGGCTGTCTGATAACCCTCATCGGCGGGTTTCGGAGCGGCCCAGGAGGTGTTGGAGATCGGATACTGGATCACCGCTGCGCGGTCGCCGTAATAGGAATTGATAACGGTATCGCGATAGACGGAGAACAGGGTCATGAAGCCCTTACGGAGAGCCTTGGAGGCATCCGAACCGGCATCGTCGCCGACCTTTACCAGATCCGCGTTGATTCCGAGATAGCCGTATCCGCGGTAGTCCACGAGAACGGTATGGATCGTATCGCCCTGGATCTCTTCACTGCCGTTGGCATCCTGAATGGCCTTCAGGGTCGCGTCGTTCATGGACGGAACCGCGACATCAAAGGTTCCGGTCACGATGCCCGGTACATAGTCGGAATCCACCGCTTCCTGAAGAAGCATGACTTCGGTGGCCGGCTTGCCGAGGAAGTAGTTCTCGTTGGCTTTCAGCGTTACAACGCCGTTGGCATAACCGTCAAATACATAAGGTCCGCATCCGACCGGCTCAGAGGTCTTTGCCTTTACAGTGGAAAGATCGCCCTTGGTGAAGCCGAACTGGTTGTTTTCGAAATCATAGGCTGCCGGATCGCCGTAGTAATGAAGCGGCGCAAGGTACAGGCCTACGTTGTAGATCGCGGTCGCGTCGAACTGGGTCATATGAAGGGCAACGGTGTAGTCGTCCACACGGGTAAGGCCCTTGACGTTCGCGGCGCCTTCGCCGGTCTGAATACCGACCTGAAAGTCCGCCATTACATCCGCGCCAATCTCAGCAGTCAGGAAATCGGTAATGGAAGTGCCGGCAGATTCAAGGTTGATGCCTTCATCGCTAAGGTTATAGCCGAGAGCGGCAACGATCGCGTCAAAGAAATCAGCGGCGGTAGCCTTCTCGGGAAGGCCTTCGTAACCCCAGTTCGCGGCAATTGCCTCAACCGGATCGGTTGCTTCGTTATAGCCGTTCGCGACGCAGTAGTCCAGGATTTCCTGGGCGAATTTTTCGCCGGCCGCATGGAAGGCTTTCCAGAAGGAATCGTACTCGTCCTGAGTGAAGTATTCGTTCTCTTCATAACCTTTTTCTTCGGTGGCAAGCAGGAGTTCCAGCTTTGTCTGCATGCCGCTTCTGTACTCTTCCATACCTTCGATGGGAAGGGCATAGATCGTGGAAGAACCGTCATAGGTGGGATCCACAAGTACGTAGAAGCTGAAGATATAGTCATCGATGGTGATGGGCTCTCCGTCGGAGAACTTCATATCGTCACGGATATGGAGGGTGTAGTCAACGCTTCCGTCGTCGTTCTGAACAACTTCAACGTCGCCCCTTCCGTAATAGGTATAATCCGTTCCGTTATAATTGATCGTTTCCCCTTCGATACCATGCTCGATCACGGCGCCGCCGCGGTCCGCTGCCAGAGAAAGGCCCTGTGTCAGGTCCACAACTTCCATATCATAGGCAGTGGTGGCAAAGAACGGGCTGAACTTCTGGCCGAAGGTGGACGTTGCGTAAACGATATTGCTGCGGGGTTCCGCCGGAGCTGCGGGAGCTTCCGTTTCCTCCGGTGCCGCGGCCTCTTCTGCTGCGGATTCTGCTGCTGTGGACTCCGCTGCTGTGGACTCCGCCGCTGTGGATTCCGCCGCTGTGGACTCCGCTGCTGTGGACTCCGCTGCTGCAGACTCTGCTGCAGTGGACTCTGCCGCTGCCGGCGCAGATGCCTCGGAACTTGCTGCCGCTGCCGGAGCGGAAGATGCTGTCGCCGCGGGCTGAGCGGTATTTCCGCACGCCGCCAGGGAAAGCACCATGGTGCCGGCTGCAGCAAACGCAAGAAGTTTCTTAAGTTTGCTCATTTTCATTCTCCTCCTTAAAACAATAAAGATTAATATATACTTAACGGACACTCCGTCAGGTACCGGAAATATCACTCCGCAGGGACGCGCGCATCCGGAACAGCATCAGGGCGCTCCAGAAAACCGCTGCCGTACAGACCAGCATTACGCTGTCTCCGGTGAAAGCAAAGCCTTCCATCGCCAGATAAACGCATTCTCCCGCCAGTGCCGCCAGGGAAAACCAGGCAATCGCCAGGGAACGTGCCGGAAAACTGTTGTTCAGCTTTTCAGCGTTTCTCCGTTCCATCGGCTCTTTCCACTTCCGCATGGAAAGCATCAGATCCCCCATCATAAAAACCGGCACGGCCGTCACAACATAAGGAAGGGCGATCCAGAGACGGTGCATCATCCCCGAATACGGGATCAGACCGATCACAAAAGCCGCTGCGGCCAGCACCGTAAGGGCCAGCCCCCGGTTCATCTGTTTCTGGACTTCCGAATAATCCGCACAGAAATAGCAGGGCGGACCAATATATTCATAATCGGTACGCACCCTGCCGTTTTCCGCAAAGTATTCGTTCAGTCTATAGTCTCTGTTGTATTTGCCCCTGGCCATGCAGCACCGTCCGCACTATGCTGGCGCTGCAATAATTCCTGCCTTTCTTCTGTAAGTCCGCGCCTGCTGTATTCTTTACTACTGGCGCTTTCATGATCTGTCCGTTTCTTCTAGCCCTGCGCCGGCTGTATACACTGTCAATTGTTTTTCTATTGTACGCTCTAATCAGTAGTCTGTCAAATTCCCGGGATTCTGCCCGGATTCACGCCCTCACAGACCGGGGAGCCTCATTCGATCGACGAAAGGTCAAACCCTCCCAGCCATTTCTGCGCTTTTGCCGCGATGCGGGACAGGCATGCTTCGTCAAACGGGTTTTCCAGACCAGCATTTTTCAGCAGGCCGAAAAATGTCTCCGATCCGCCCTGTACCGTATAGGCCATATATTTCTCCCACGCTTTTTTCGGATCTTCCCGGATCATTGACCAGAACTCCAGGGATACCGTCTGGGCCAGACAATAATCGATATAGTAGAACGGGCTGTTGTAGATATGCTGCTGGCGCTGCCATCCTTCCCCTTCCGCATAAAACGGAATATCCCCGTCAAGGCGGAGCCAGGGCATGTAAATCCCCAGCAGCTCCTTCCAGACGCCATGCCGCTCTTTCGGACTCATCTGCGGCTTTTCGTACACGATATGCTGGAAATGATCCACCATTGTCCCATAGGGAATAAACTTCAGAGCGGACGCCAGATGGCTGTAATAGAATTTGCGGGTATCCGGACCGAAAAAGCCCTCCGCCCAGGGCCACGCGAAGAATTCCATGGACATGGAATGCACTTCGCATGATTCCATACCGGGCCAGATGCAGCTGATGGGCAGACGGTTCCGGTTCATATAGCACTCAAAGGCATGGCCGGCCTCATGGGTGACCACCTCCACGTCGTGCTGCGTTCCGTTGAAATTCGCGAAAATGAAGGGAACCCCGTAGTCCGGGATGCAGGTGCAGTACCCGCCCGCCTGCTTTCCTTCGGTGCTCAGTACGTCCATCAGCCCGTACCGACGCATCGTCCGGAAGAATTCCGAGGTCTCGGGTGAAAGCTCATCGTAAAAACGGTCTCCCGCCGCAAGGATATCCTCCGCGCTCCCTTTCGGAACCGGATTGCCGGAGCGGAATTCAAGCTGAGCGTCCGAAAAGCTCAGCGGATACGGCAGGCCCAGCCGCTCTGCCTGGTCTTTAAAGATCTTTTCCGCGATAGGCACCAGATGTTTCCGCACCGCGCTGCGGAAGCGTTCCACATCCTCTTTCGTATAGCAGTTGCGTCCCATCCGGTAATATCCCAGCTGCGTATAGCCGTCATATCCCATCTTTTTCCCCATGCCGTCCCGCAGATGCACCAGCCGGTCATAGAGGGAATCCAGTGTCTCCTGATGGTCTTTATACCATTGTCCTTCCGCTTTCCAGGCGGAAAGGCGCACTTCATCGTCCGGATCGTTTTTGAACGGGCTGAGCTGTGAAATCGTATAAACACCTCCCCGGAAAGGAATCTGCGCGGAAGCAATCACCTTGTTGTATTCCGTTTTCAGTTTTGCTTCCTGCTGCAGTTCCGGGATAATCTCCGGAGAATACGCCTTAAGTTCGATCCGGGCATTCGTAAAGAGGATTTCCGCGAATTCCCGGGCAAACTCCTTTTGAAACGGGCAGTCCAGCAGCGCCACCGTCCATCCGCGAAGAGATTCCCGCAGCTCCGGAGCGGCGCTGTTCCAGAATTCTTCTTCCTGTTCATAGAAAGGATCCCGTGTATCAATGGAGTGGCGGATTTCCGCCAGCGTTTCCATTGTCACCGCATGCTTTTCAATCTCCTGTTCCCGGAGGAAAGCCTCTTTTGCCTGTTCATAACTACGCGCCTCTTTCAGTTCTTCCGTTACCTGAGCGAACTGCTCCTTCAGTGCTTCGATATCCGGACGGCTGTAGGGCATGTCTCTGAATGTTTTCATTTCCATTTTATTTCTCCGTTTTTATCATTTTTCGCGCGGTCCGCCGCTTCCGGCATATCCGTACATCGGATTCCGCGCTGCGGCTCTTCCGCTTCATCCGAAAAAGTCCCCGTGAAGGATCACGTGTCCGGGCCGCGCGACCAGGAACTGCTCGTCCCACTTTCCGGAAACCAGCTTTTCCAGAATCCGGTTGCTTCCTTCAGCATACCCGAGCATGGCTCCGACCTTGTCGGCGTTTTCCTGCGCAGCGGCAACATATTCCTCACTGTAGCAGTCGTTCAGGCCGGTGTCGATAATATCCATATACCGGTAATTGCCGAAGATCATATGAAACAGGTAATCCGGGTCCACTCCCTGAAATTCGCGGCTTCCCCGGAAATCGTCCCGCATCAGTGAAATGGCGGAAAAATCCTTCGGATCGTTCTCGTAAAGATACAGATGACCCGGTTCTTTCCGATAGGGGCAGTACCGGTCATCGGTATGCAGGAGAAGCGAAACGCAGTCATCCGTCCTCGGAATGACCACTGTACGGTCAAACGAGACATGGTCCCAGGCGCCGCCGCAAAAGCCCATGGCAACCAGGACCGTATCATAGCGTTCCGGGAAGCTTTGGATGGTCTCCCGGATCTTTTCCTTCATCGTTTCCGGTTCGGAATGAAAGGACCGGTCAATGACCGTCATCTCATGGGACGTCCCCATTTTCTTCTGCGCAGCCTCCACATGCTCTTTCAGGGAGCTGCAGGCAAGGATCATCGATGGCATAGTCTCTCCTTTCATCAGGTCAGCGATGCCTATTATAGCACAACCGCAGAAAAAAGCTTCTTCTTTTCTCCGAAGGGGACGGTCCATTTCAGCTCTCTGCTCTGCTTCCGACCGTGTCCCGAAGGGGACAGTCCCCTTCGGCCCCTCCTCCGTCCCTTTCGGCCGCAGTCCGATGGGGACAGTCCCCTTCGGCCCCTCCTCCGTCCCTTTCGGTCCGCAGCGCTGACGGGCGCGCCTTTACATTTCCCGAAGCCTTATGCTATTTTAAACAAGATCCATCCAAATGCCATAACGGACGTTCATACCATGAAAGATTCAGAATTCCAGACGATCCTCACCCCTGACATTTCTTCCCGGCTTCTCCGCTGGTACGACACCTGCCGCCGCATCCTTCCCTGGAGGGAAGACCCGGCTCCTTACCATGTCTGGATCTCGGAGATCATGCTGCAGCAGACCCGCGTCGACACCGTCATTCCTTATTACGAACGGTTCCTTGCGGAACTTCCGGACGTTGCCGCCCTGGCGGAAGTCTCCGAGGAGCGCCTGTTCAAGCTCTGGGAAGGGCTCGGCTATTACTCCCGCGCCCGGAATCTGAAAAAAGCCGCAATACAGATCCGGGAGGAATACGCAGGAGTCCTGCCTTCCGCTCCGGACGAACTGGTACGCCTGGCGGGCATCGGTCCGTATACCGCCGCCGCGATTGCTTCCATCGCCTATGGGGTGCGCGTCCCTTCCGTTGACGGCAATCTGCTGAGGGTGTACGCCCGACTGACCCTGTATGACAAAGACATCCGCTCCGGCGCCGCGAAAAAGCAGGCGGAAAAGGAGTTTCTGGATATCCTGCCGGAAGAACGGCCCGGCGACCAGAACCAGGCTTTTATGGACCTGGGCGCCACGGTGTGTCTGCCGAACGGCCAGCCGCTCTGCGGCTCCTGTCCTCTGGAGGATCTGTGCCTTGCCCGCCGCCATGGGCTGGAAACAGCGCTTCCCATAGCAAAGGAAAAGATGGAGCGCCCGGTTCTTCCCCTCACGGTATTCCTGATTCATGACGAATCCTCTGTCCTGATCCGTAAGCGCCCATCAAAAGGACTGCTGGCCGGCCTGACGGAATTTCCCGGCATGGACGGACATCTGGACGAGGCCGCGATTCGTCAGCACTGTACGGAAGAAGGCCTTCCGGTTCTCTCCGTTTCGGTCTGTCCGAAATACCGGCATGTTTTCTCCCACCGGACGTGGAATGTCCTGCCAGCCCTGGTCCGGATTGCCCCGGCGGACGGATCCGCTCCGGCTTTCGGAGGGCGTTTTGTTCCTTTAGCCGGTCTTTCCGAAAGCGTCGCGTTCCCGTCTGCCTTTGCTCCCTGTCTTGCGCTGCTTCCCGGAATAAGCTGAACTGTCCGCAGACGCAAGTCCGGTTAAAGCCTGTCTTTCAGCCCGCGCAAAATCGCCCCGCCGGATTCCGTATTGGAATTCCGTACGGGGCGATTCTTTTTTTTACTTTTTGATCCTTTATTTCAGCTTTGAGCCGTCCAGACGGAAAATCCCGTCATAAGGCCCGAATTCCGGGAATACGCCGATCTCGTTGGGATCCACATATCCGGCATGTTCCGGCCCCCTGGATTCGACAAACAGGCCGTCCCCCATGTAGATGCCCACATGCATGTTCCAGTACCCGCCGTCATTCCGGCACCGCCACATGACGTCGCCCGGACGCAGCTTGGAAAGGCTCTGGGACGCGATCCCGTTGGTGCCGAGATCGGACGGCGTATAAAACTCAAACCCGGCTTTCAGAAGGGCCGTCTCCAGGCAGTTTTCGCCTTTGCGCATACTGCCCCATCCGCCCATCCAGCCGCTGTGCTGGGGCAGGGGGTCCGTAATATATCCGCAAAGATAGAGCGAACCGCCCACCAGCGTGGAACAGCTGAATTTATGGGTATTGTACGTCGTGGGCAGATCATGTCCGTAACCGTAGGAATCATCATCCGCAATGGATTTTGCCCATGCGACGTAATCGATCATGTGGATATTAAACGTCTTGGTGATCTTACCGTAAAAGTTCCCGGTTCCCACAATAATGGCCGATGCCGTTCCGATATTGCGGTTGTTTTTATAGGTAACGGTGTACTCCGTTCCCTTTTTCAGTTTGACGGTTTCCCCGTTCACGACAGAATGCACCGTCACATCCGGCTTCTTCAGCATTCCGTTATAGCCAAAGGAATGCTGGTTGACATACGCGTGCGTCAGCGGCACCGGTTCGATCGTAAAGTTCTTGCTGATAGTCCCGGTGTAATTGCCCGTGCCCTTGATCACAGCCGTCGCGGTACCCGCGTTCAGGTTGTTTTTATAGGAAACGGTATAATCCGTGCCGCGGGTCAGCGTCACCGTTGTCCCGGCAATCCTGGCTTTAACCTTAATGTCCGAAGTCTGCGTTCTTTTTTTACCGTTATACTTCAGAGAAGTATATTTCAGCGACGCGCTGCTGATGGGCGCCGGTTTGATCTTAAAGCTCTTTTTGTAGGTTCCTTTGTAATTACCCTTAAACGTCACAATGAGCGTTGCCGTTCCGGCATTGACATTGTTCAGGTAGCTGAGGGTATAATCCACGTTCCGTTCCGCCGTCCGATACTTTCCGCCGCCGATATGGAACTGAATCTCCGGTTTCGGTTTGCGGACGTTCCCGTTGTACACAAGATCCGGAATGGCCGCGATCCGGTCCGGATTCACGGCGGATTTGGTATAGAAATTCTCCTGAATGATCTTGAATTTCGAAGTGATTTTGCCGGTATAGGCGCCAATCCCCTGCACGACGGCCGAAGCCGTACCGACATTCACGTTATCCTTGTACGTAACGGTATAGTCGGTTCCTTCTGTCAGGAGTATATTCCCGCAGTAAACCTCTGCGGCAGGCTTCTTCTTTTTGCTGCTGTATTTCGTGGAAGTATACTGCAGCGTGACGGAAGTAATCGCCTTCGCCGGGGCATCCGCCGCGGAAACGGCATCGCTCTGCGCAGCGGGAACCTCAGAAAAGTCCGCCGCTTCCTCCGTGCTTTCCTCTTCCGGAACCGGAGTTTCTTCCGCCGGTTCGGATACCGGCTCCTGCTCCGGAGCGGGTTCCGTTTCCTGCTCAGGCTCCGGTTCCGGCACAGATCCGTTCTCCGGAACGGTCTCCGTTTCAGGATCTGTCTGCGCTGCAGGCTCCGGCGCGGTCTGTTCTTCCGGTTCCGCAGCTTCTTCGTTCTCCTCTTTTTCCGTCAGAGAGGTCGGATCTTCCTCCGCAGCAGGAACAGGAACTGCTGCTTCCTCTTCCTCCGAAGCGGGAACAGGAACCACTGCTTCCTCTTCCTCCGGAGCAGCGACTTCTTCCTGTGCGGCGGTCACCTGAACTACCGTCTCTTCACCGACGGAAGGTTCCGGATTCTCCGTCTCGCCGGCATAGACCGTAAGGGTGCCCGCAGCAAGGATCAGCGTCAGGATCCACGATGTCAGTATTCGATGCAATACTTTGATCTTCATAATATTCTGTCCCATACATCAGCGAGGTTCGTGTACCGTCCGGGACGGCTTTGCCGGTATCCGCCGGCAGGAGTCCTCTCCATCGGGAGGACAAAAACGGCTGCCTTTTCCGGCAGCCGTAAATTCCAGATGACGTCTGTCTGCAGACTTCCCGTCAGACTACCCTGAAGTTGAATTTTCTGATTTCGCGGTCGCTGTTGACCTTCTGAATCATTGCGCCCAGGCCGGAAAGTTTCTGTTCGAAGTCCTCGTATCCTCTGTGGATATATCCGATTTCATCGACAACGCTGACGCCTTCCGCCGACAGCGCGGCAATGACAAGGGCTGCTCCCGCTCTTAAATCCGGCGCACTGACTCTTGCGCCGGTGAGAGCTTCCAC
>CADBNG010000331.1 GCA_902795985.1 uncultured Lachnospiraceae bacterium | reverse complement strand
AGGCAGCTGCGCGTACAATCCCGAGCCGGTCGCGGATTTCTTTGACCTGTTCTATATCGGAGAAGGGGAAATATCCTATAAGGAACTGTTTGAAACCTTCCGGGAGTGCAGGAAACAGGGCCTGTCAAGAAAAGAATTCCTTCGCAGGGCTGCTTCGATTGAAGGAATTTATGTTCCTTCCCTTTATGAAGTGACCTATCATGAGGACGGCACGATTCAATGCTTTCAGCCGGTCCTTCCGGGAGTCCCGGAGAAGGTGAAAAAGACCATCGTTTCGGATTTTGAAACCGCTCCGTATCCCTTAAAACCGGTTATTCCTTTTGTACAGGCCGTGATGGACCGGATGGTTCTGGAAATTCAGCGGGGCTGTATCCGCGGCTGCCGTTTCTGCCAGGCCGGTTACATTTACCGTCCTCTGCGGGAACGTCCTCTGGATGATATGCTGGAAATGGTACGGGAACTGATTCAGAATACCGGGTACGATGAGATTTCCCTGAATTCCCTGAGCTCCAGCGATTACGACCATCTGCCGGAGCTGCTGGATCAGCTGATCCGCATCTGTGGGGATAAAAAAATCAATATTTCCCTGCCTTCCCTGCGTATCGACGCGTTTTCCATAGACGTAATGAACCGCATTCAGGATGTGAAAAAGAGTTCACTGACCTTCGCTCCGGAAGCCGGTTCCCAGAGAATGCGGGACGTTATTAACAAAAATCTGACGGAAGAGCAGATCTTAACCGGAGCCCACGAAGCTTTCCGGGGCGGATGGAACAAAGTGAAGCTTTATTTCATGCTGGGACTGCCGGGCGAAACGGAAGAGGACGTGCGGGAGATTGCCCGTCTCTGCGAACGGATTGCCGAGAACTATTATGATATTCCGAAGGATCAGCGAAACGGGAAAGTGACCATTACGCCGAGCACCTCCTTCTTTGTGCCGAAACCGTTTACTGCTTTTCAGTGGGCGAAAATGGACCGGCCGGAGAGCTTCCTGCATAAGGCCTCCCTGGTAAAGGAAGAGATCGCGAACCAGCTGAACCGCCGCAGCATGCAGTATAAGTACCATGATGCGGAGCTTTCGATCCTGGAAGGAATTTTTGCCCGGGGTGACCGCCGCCTGTCCAAACTGGTGGAATCGGCCTACCGCCACGGGGCGCTGTTTGATTCCTGGACGGATGCCTTCAACCGGGAAGCCTGGAAAACCGCCTTCGAGGAATGCGGAATCGACGAAGACTTTTATCTGTACCGGGAGAGAGAGGACGACGAGCTCTTCCCGTGGGATTTCATCGATATCGGTGTCTCGAAAAAGTTCCTGCTGACGGAATGGAAACGTTCGCGGCAGGAGGTTACCACGCCGAACTGCCGGGAAAAATGCATGGGCTGCGGCGCGAGAAACTTCGGATGCGGAGTCTGTTTTGAAAAGGAGCAGCCGGTATGAGAGCGCGGATTAAATTCACCAAAACCGATACGGCGCGCTATATCAGCCATCTGGACCTGATGCGTTATTTCCAGAAGGCGCTACGGCGCGTTTCCGCCGACGTCTCCATGTCGGAGGGCTTTTCCCCGCACATGCAGATGTCCTTTGCCCTTCCCCTTTCTCTTGGCATGACCAGCACCGGGGAATATTTTGATGTGGAAATGAATTCCCTGACATCTGCGGAGCAGCTGAAAGAAGAGCTGAATACCCAGATGACGGAAGGAATTCGGATTGTTTCCGTGGTGGTCATACCGCAGGATAAAGCCCATAAGTGCATGACCCTGGTTGCTGCGGCAGATTATACGGTCGAACTGGACGCGGCAGAGGGAATGACGCTTCCTGATTTTAAAGAACTGTCGGAAAAGGCGGAGACTTTTCTGGAGCAAAAAGAGATTTCCCTGCTCAAAAAGACGAAAAAAGGGGAATCGCTGGTCAATCTTCGTCCCGGAATCTTTGAAATGAGCTGTGATGTCCGGGGAGTTTTTTATCTGCGGCTCGGAGCCGGAAGCGCCAATCATGTAAACTGCGCATCGGTAATGGAAAAATTTCTGGAATTTGCGGGACTTGATCCGGCCGTCGTTTCCATGGAAATCTGCCGCAGAGATCTTCTGATGCCGGAAGGAGAGGGATTTGTCCCGCTGGATCATTCTTTGCCGGAAGGGAAAATGCCATGAAAAAACTGGTTGCCGCGAAAATGCCCTTCGGTGAAACGGAAGCTGCCGTTACGGTTTTATATGAAGAAAAACTGCCGCTGGAAATCTATGCGGACCGTCTTGGAAAGCACACCTCCGCCGGAGACCTCTTCGTCGGGCATGTGGAACGGGTCCACGAAGCATCCGGCGGCGCTTTTGTGCGGTTTTCAGCCGGCGAAACCGGATTTCTTCCTGCAAAACGGATGAAAAATCCGGTGTTCACTACACCGAAAAAAGATTCTCAGATCAAGGCCGGAGACGAGCTGATTGTCCAGGTTAAAACGGAAGCTTCCGGCGTGAAGCAGGCAGTCCTCAGCGCGAATCTGAAGCTGCCGGGGCGGAAAGAACTGCTGGAGGATATCCTTCAAAAAGGCATTCACCGTCCCTGGGGGACCTGCCTTTACCGGTCAAAAGGCCCCTGGGCGGAAATACTGGAACGATACGGGCGGGAAGCCTTTTCCCGTATCGTCACGGATATCGAAGAAGTGAAGGACGATCTGGGAGACGCGGCCGAGCTGTATTCCGATCCGATGCTTCGGCTGTTCCATCTGTATGAAATGAGCGCTTTGCTGGATCGTTTTACACAGAAAAAAGTCTGGCTTTCGGGCGGCGGACAGCTGGTCATCGAGCCTACGGAAGCCTTTGTCTGTATCGATGTAAATTCCGCGAAGGCCGGTTCAAAAAAGGACCGGGAAGAGTATCTTCTGAAAGTCAATAAGGAGGCGGCGGAAGAGGCAGCGGTCCAGATCCGTGCCCGCCAGCTTGCCGGCACAATTCTGATCGATTTTATTACTCTTTCTTCCAAAGAGGCAAAGGAAGAACTGATCGCTTTCGCGGAAGAAAAGTTCCGCACCGATCCGGTTTACACCAAAGTCATCGATATCACGCCTCTGGGCATCATGGAAATCACCCGGCAGAAAAAGAAAAAGCCGCTGTCCGAGCAGATCCGCGCGGTCCGGACGGGCATCTGAGCCAAAGAGGGAGCGAAGGGGACAGTCCCCTTCGGCTCCTCTTTGGCTGGGGGACGAAAGGGACTGTCCCTTTCGCTCCCGCGTCCGACCCTTACGGTCCGTTAAAGGAGATAGGCGGAGAGAAGGTCAAAGGTGTTCTTCAGTCCGTCAATATGGGTACGCTCATAGCCGTGGCTGTTGGCGGTGCCGGGGCCGATGGCAGCGTGGCGGATATCATGTCCTGCAACGATGCTGGTATCGCAGTCGGTCCCGTAGTGAGGCGTGAAGATATCCATCACATATTCAATGCCGGCTTTTTCAGCGGCGCTGCGCAGTTCATTTGTCATTCCCCAGTGGTAGGGGAAACGGGAATCCTTTGCGAAGATGGAAACTTTTTTTTCATCGGAATTCTGTTCCGGTCCGGTCGGTGCGATATCCAGGGCGAGCATGTCGCAGATGTCTTCCGGAAGCCACGAAGTTCCGTGGCCGATTTCTTCATACATGGCAAAATAGGCATAAACTCTTCGGCGGGGTGTAAGCCCTTCCTTTCGGAGGGCCTGCATAAAGGTCAGAAGAACGGCCGCGCAGGCCTTGTCGTCCACAAAATGGGATTTCAGATAACCACCGGCGGATTCGAACCTTGGATCGAGGGCAATCATATCGCCGGACGCGATGCCAAGGGCAGCGGTGTCAGCCGCAGTTTTTACGTCTTCGTCGAGCACGACGCAGACGTTTTTTCGAAAATCGGGAGCCGTATCCCGGAGTTCCTCTTCCGTAACATGAATGGAATTCGGCGTGCGGCAGACAGTACCGGTGAAGATCTTTTTGTCCCGGGTATGGACCCGCACATTTTCCATCATACAGTAGAAAGGATAAAGTCCGCCGACCGGACAGACGTTCAACGTCCCGTCCGCGTTGATATGGCGGACCATCAGTCCGATATCATCCAGATGCGCCGTTACGGCAATCGGTTCGCCTTCCCCGCCCAGGCAGGCTATCACACCGCCTTTCCGGAGACATTGATAAGGGTATTCCATGGAATCCAGCATGGAGCAGAGCAGTGCCTGGATTTCTTCATATTGTCCGGTCGTGCT
>CADBNG010000330.1 GCA_902795985.1 uncultured Lachnospiraceae bacterium | reverse complement strand
ATCCACTCCGATGAAATGCTTATTGCCCTTTCCATGTGCGCCGTGACCGACCCGCTGGCAGAAGAAGCGCTGAAGCAGCTCCCGAAGCTGGACGGATGCGAAGCCCATTGTTCCGTCATTGTCTCTTCAGTGGATGAGCAGACGCTCCGAAAGCTGGGCATTCGGGCCACGTTTGAGCCGGTGTATGAAGAATCCAGGCTGTATCACGTATAAGGAACCATGAAGCAGTTAAGAATTTCCGTCCGGAATCTGGTGGAGTTCGTTCTTCGCGAAGGGGACATCCAAAGCGGGGGAACTCTTCGGTCGCAGAAAGCCATGCTCGAAGGCGGGCGGATCCACCGGAAGCTGCAGCGGTCCATGGGCAGTACCTACCGGCCGGAAGTCTCCCTGTCTTATACAAAAGAATATGAGGATTTTGAACTGACGGTATGGGGGCGGGCCGACGGCATTTATAAAAGCCGCGGCACGGATGTCATTGACGAGATCAAGGGCACCTATACGGAACTCGGTTCCATGGAAGAGCCTGTGCCGGTCCATCTGGCGCAGGCTTGCTGTTATGCTTATATGTATGCCTCGGAAGAGAACCGGAGCAAAATGAAGGTTCAGCTGCGCTACTGCAGCCTGACGGACGAACATATCCGGAAATTTGTTTTCGAATACTCTTTCGAAGAACTGAAAACCTTCTTTACGGATATTCTGGGACGTTATTACCGCTGGGCCCACCATCTCGCGCAATGGGAAACTCTCCGGGATCAGTCCATTAAAACGCTGGAATTTCCCTATGAGTACCGGCCGGGACAGCAGAAGCTGGCAGCGGACGTTTACCGGACGATCCTTCGCGGAAAGCAGCTGTTTGTCCAGGCGGCAACAGGGACCGGTAAGACCCTGTCTGTGATTTTTCCCTCTGTGCACGCGCTCGGAGAAGGGCTGGCGGAGAGAATTTTTTATCTTACGGCAAAGACCGTGACCGGCAAGGTAGCCGAAGAAGCCGCGGAGATTCTCAGAGGTAAAGGCCTGCAGTTAAAAGTCCTGTCCCTGACTGCAAAAGAAAAAATATGCCCCATGAATTCCCCGGAGTGCAATCCGGAGAAATGCCCTGCGGCAAAAGGACACTACGACCGTATTAATGACGTTTTGTATGAAGTCCTTAAAAAAAGCAGTTCTTTTTCCAGAGAAGTGCTGACAGAAGCCGCGGAAAAAGGCAGCGTCTGTCCGTATGAGCTTCAGCTGGACCTGGCTTCCTTCTCCGATCTGATTATCGGGGACTATAATTACGCGTTCGATCCGGAAGCAAGGCTGAAGCGTTTCTTTTCCGAAAATGCTTCCGTAAAGGATACGATTCTGCTGATTGACGAAGCCCATAATCTGGTGGAGAGGGCGCGGGAGATGTACAGCGCGGCTGTTTCCGAACGGGACGTCCGGGAAGTCCGCCGCGTCACCCGGGGGAAGACCCGGAAACTGAATCTTTCTCTTTCCCGTATACAGAAGGCCCTGGAGGAGCTTCCGGCAGAAGAAGGACGGACCTGCAGGACGGAATTTAATGAAAAACTGGAATTTGCCCTTCTGACCGCCGCGGGAAGGATCGAGGAGTATCTGGAAGAAGGGGTTCCGGAAGAAGACCGGAATGAGATCCTGAACTTTTATTTTACGATACGGCATTATCTCGGAATCTGTGATCTGTTTGATGAACACTATACGGCTTTTTCCTACATCGAAAAACGAACGGGAAGGGGTATGAAGCTGTTTTGTGTGAACCCGGCGGAAAATCTCTCGGAAGTCTCGCTGTCGGCCAGGAGCACGGTCTTTTTTTCGGCGACCCTTCTGCCGGTGAGGTACTATCAGGGCCTTCTTACCACAGAAGAAAACAGTTATGCGGTTTACGTGCCTTCCCCGTTTGATCCCGCCAACCGGATCATTCTCAACGGAACGGACGTGACCAGCCGTTACCGGGCCCGTACGCCGCAAACGTCGGAAAAACTGGCGGAGTACCTGCGGGTTCTTGTAAAAGGGAAAAAAGGAAAGTACATGGCCTATTTTCCTTCCTATGCCATGCTGGAGTCGGTAGAGGAGTCTTTTATTGGAAACGCGCCGGAGGGACTGGATATCCGGATCCAGAAACCGGGAATGGGCGAACAGGAGAAAGAAGATTTTCTGAGAGCCTTTGAAGAGGAGGACCGGTGGCTGCTGGGATTCTGCGTGATGGGCGGCAGCTTTGCCGAAGGAATCGATCTCACCGGAGAGAAGCTGATCGGCGCTGCTGTTGTGGGAACCGGATTGCCGATGCTGACGCCTCAGACGGATCTGCTGAAGGATTATTATACGGAAAAAGGTCTCAGCGGATTTGACTATGCCTATCGTTTCCCGGGACTGAATAAAGTGCTGCAGGCAGCGGGACGGGTCATCCGAACCGTGCAGGATCGGGGGGTGATTCTGCTCCTGGATGACCGGTTTGCCGGAAAAGAGTACCGGAATCTTTTTCCAAGGGAATGGGAGGATATCCGGAAATGCACCCTGAAAACCGTTCAGGCGGAGCTGGATGCGTTCTGGAGCCGCAAAACCTCAGAAATATGATTGTCAAACCGGACGATCAAAGAGGCAGTACGTTCCCGTCGTCAGGCGTCGTCCCGCTCAGCCCTTCACTCGTACTGGGAGTGGCCGTTCAGCAGTATTGGCCAGTCGCTCTATGACTTCGTCCCTCAGCCAGAGCGACTAATGACTTACTCGCGCGGTCTTCACGCTCCTTTGGCTGATGCCGCCGGGAACGCACAGACCCTATGATCTGGTTGTGGCAACTTGAAAGAAAAAAGCGTATCAGGAAAAAGGACATAAGACCAGGCATCGGAAAGAGGGAAGGATAGATACTGCCCTGTTCGAAGAAGCGGACGGGGTATGGTTGATGAGTGGTGAGAAAGATGATCAGATGATTTCATAGAAGACGCATTGCCAACGAATGCATGGCCGTGCAAAAGCCAGAGAATACCGAATATACGTATTGACATTACAAAAACGATGTGTTATAAAAGATCTGTCTGAAGGACATCACGGTTCTGCGTAAAGTGTTTGTCCCTTTCGATCGCCGGTTCCGGCGGAAAAACTCCATTTTTTTGGAAACATCAACAGGGTTATTCAGAATTCAGCATGCTTACGGTAGGAGCAATTATCGGCGGCCGCTACAGGATCGAAGGACTGTGCGGAAGCGGCAGCTTTGGAAGCGTCTATCTTGCGCGGAACCTTCGTTCCGGCAGAAAATGGGCGGTCAAGGAAATACCGAAAGAGAAGGAGGGCAGGGAAGGTTATTGCCCGGCCGAAAACGAAGTCCGTTCCCTGCGGAAACTGTCCCACCCGAATCTGGCGTCTTTGGCGGATGTCCTTGAAACGCCGGAGGCTTATCTGATATTCACGGATTATATTGAAGGGATAACGCTGAATGAATATGTCCGGACAGAAAGGGAGGGGCATAAAAGGAAGATTTCTCCGGAAACGGTACTTTGGCTGGCCCGGGAAATTGCGGCAGGCCTGTGCTATCTGCAGGACAAGGGACTGATACACGGGGACCTGAAGCCGGGCAATATCATGATCGACGGTTCTTTCCGGCCGGTCATTATCGACTTGGGAGGAGCGGTCCGTATCGAGAAGGGCCGGACAGCGCATCTTCCGGTATGGACAAAAGGATTTTCGCCGCCGGAAGCCGAAAACGGGATCGCGGATCCAACGACGGACATATGGTCCTTTGGCGCCGTGATTCGTTATCTTCTGGAAGATTCGGCAAAATCTCCAGAAAAAGGCGGAGAAGAAGGCAGGCTGAAAGCTTTGCTTCCAAAGAGCAGGAGCAGAGAGGAGCAGTTGCTTGACGCAGCGCTGAAGCGGATTGCGGATCAATGCATGAAACGTCGGCCGGAAGACAGATACCGCAGTTTTCATGATGTTTTGCGGGAACTTGAGGACCCCTGCAGAACCGGGGAGCAGATATTTCGGAAGAAACGGCGGTTTAAAGCCGCGTTCCGGATGCTGCTGGCTGCGATACCGTTGTTTTGCGCATTATCGGTTTATGGAGGCGAGATGAAAATGAGAGCGGAAGGAAATGCATACAGGGAATGCCTGATTCAGGCCGGACGAAGCTCACGGGAAGAAGCGGTTCAGTATTACCGTCTTGCCGTAATGATCCGTCCTCAGGACAAGGAGGCCTATCTGGGCCTGATCGATCTGCTTTGCGAAGACAATGAACTGACGGATGAAGAAGATGCCATTATTACGGAAACCATGAATGCAGTGGAGTACAACCGGAAAGTCCGCAACGGGGATATACTGAAGGCCTGTGAAGAGCAATACCTTCCGGTTGCCTACCGTCTGGGTACGGCTTATTACTACTGTACCGATGATCTGCTGAAAGAAGCAGCTGTTAAATATCTTTCGGATGTCGCTGAAGCGCAGGTAGTGAATCTTGACCTGGGTATCAGTAACGAAAAAAAAGAAAACTGGCAGGAACAGTGCGCGATTCTGGGAAAGATGATACGGTATGAAAACCGCCTCGGGCGCGGAAATTACCGGGGAGAGGAAGAGGTGACCTATCTTGATTACTGGATCGATCTGGACGCCTTGATCTGCCGGGCGGAAGAAAAAAAGGAAGAAGACGTGACGGTTCTGTGGTGCGTCCGGGATCTGCTGACCAAAATATGTTCATATACGGATCGGTTTTTCGACGCGGGAGTCAGCTGCGAAGAGATGAAAAGAATGATTTTAAGGGCGGAAAAGCTGGCGGGGGAAAACAGCAGAAATACGGGGATACGGAAAAAAGAATTAAAGGAAACAATCCGCGGGATGGCGGAACAGGCTTTTCTGGCGGTGGATTCCTTTCAGCTGAAAACAGTCCGGAAGGAGGCGGGATAAATGCCGGAGCTGTTCGGT
>CADBNG010000329.1 GCA_902795985.1 uncultured Lachnospiraceae bacterium | reverse complement strand
GCGAAGGGGACTGTCCCCTTCGCCCCCCTTCGGAACAACTGCCTTGAAAAAGAGCTTTGATTGGTGTATTGTTCGTTAGGATAATATGAACAGAAAACGGAAGAGCCGGACGGAGACGGTCCGGCGCCGCCTCCAGCCGCGAAACACTGAAGAAAATGAACCGGACCGAAAAGAACAATTCAACATTCATGCCGATCCTCCTCATCCTGGCAGCTGCCGTTATGTGGGGCGCTATCGGCGTTTTTGTACGGCCGCTTACGTCGGCGGGAATGACATCCCGGCAGATTACGGCGGTTCGGTGTCTGGTCAACGCAGGATGTATGCTGATACTGATCCTTCTCACGGACCGGAGCCGGCTGCGGGTTCACCGGAAGGATTTCGGATGGTTTCTGGCTAATGGTCTCGGCAGCGTTTTTGTTTATGTTACGGCGTATCAGGCGGCCATCCCGCTGACGTCCATGCCGACGGCCGTTGCCCTTTTATATACCGCCCCGGCTTTTGTTATGATCTTTTCCGTTCTTTTCTTCCGGGAACGGTTTACGGCAGTCAAAGGCCTGTCGGTAGTCCTGTCCATTGCGGGCAGTGCCCTGGTTTCCGGAATTCTCGGCGGTTTTTCGGGCAGCCTTCCGGGCATCGGCCTTGGCCTGCTTTCGGGAATCTGCTATGCGCTGTACAGCATTTTCAGCGTTGTGATTCTGAAAAAATATCATGCTTTCACAAATGTCTTTTATTCCTTTCTGATTGCCGGACTTGCGGGGCTTTTTACCTGTGACCTGCCGGCGCTGGGAAAGGTTCTCGCCTCGTCGCCCTCCGTTCCGGCCTGGGCGGTGCTTAACGGCGTGGTCACCGGATTTCTTGCCTATGTCTTTTATACGGTCGGTCTTTCAAAGGTTCACGCAAGCCGCGCGGCGATCTATGCATCGCTGGAGCCGGTCGTGGCCACAATCCTTGGCGTAACCCTGTACGGGGATCGTCTGGACGTTGCGGGAGCCGTGGGAATCGCCATGGTTGTGACCGCCATTGTGATCGTCAATATTCAGCCGAAACACGGTGAAAAAGCTCTTTCCGAAGGGTAAAAAACCGCCGGAAGAAGGCTGCTTTGCAGCAGTTCGCGCTGTTCAAAAAACATCCGGTTCTTGTTAACATTTTGTTTACAAATTGGTTTCAGGATGTGCATCGAAAGAACACATTTGAACGGTATCCTTATCTTGTCAGACAGATAAGACAATCTTTTTCATTTACCGATTCAATCGGTTCTCCTTCCTTTAATATTCGGAATCGGTGCTGTGCGATTCCAAAAAAGAGGCTGCGGCATGGTGAGATGCTTCAGCCTCTCTTTTTGCGCGTTAAAGGAAAAAACGGTGATTTCCGAAGAGGCGCACCGGCGCCGCTGTTTTGGGCTTTTGCCCCCGGTAAAACGGACGGGTGCCGGATCATGCCCGGACATCTGCTGACGGAGGCCCTCATTGTCCGGCTAAACCTATTGACTTGGTAGGCAAAACAATGCTATTTTCATACAGGAATCAGGCGGCTGACGCCGCGGAACGGAGGAGAACATGGGAAAATACGAATTTGACCGGGAAATCGACCGCCGGGGCACCGGCTCACTGAAAGTGGATTTCGCCATGCAGCGCATCGGACGGGATGACCTTCTTCCCATGTGGGTGGCGGATATGGATTTCGCCCTTCCGGAAGAGGTGCTTGCGCCGATCCGGGCCAGGATAGATCACGGGATTTTCGGTTATACCGAACCGGATGACAGATATTACGACGTGCTGGAGAAATGGTTCCGGAAAAGATACGGCTGGGAGATCCGCCGGGAATGGAATACTGCTGTACCCGGGGTGGTTTACGGACTTACCTGCGCGATCCGGGCGCTGACAAAGCCGGGGGAAGCGGTCCTGATCCAGGAACCGGTTTATTATCCTTTCCGCATGGTGATCGAAGACAACGGCAGGATTTGCGTCAGCCAGCCCCTTCTGGAGAAAAACGGCCGGTATGAAATGGATTTTGACGGCCTGGAGCAGGCGGTTGTGAAAAATCATGTCCGCGCGATGATCCTCTGTTCTCCCCATAATCCGGTGGGCCGGGTCTGGACCCGCGAAGAACTGGAGAAACTGGACCGGATCTGCAGAAAACACGGCGTTTTTGTCATTGCGGACGAGATTCACTGTGACTTTATCCTCCCCGGAAACCGGTTTACGCCGTTCGGGACGCTTGGAAGGGAAAGCGCCGCGAACGCGGTCATCTGCACTTCGCCCAGCAAGTCCTTCAACATGGCGGGGATGCAGGTGTCCAATATTCTGATCCTCGATCCGCAGATCCGGGAAGCGTTCCGGCGGGAGAACGAAGCGAACGGATACAGCCAGCCGGGCGCGGTAGGACTGGAGGCGGCCCGGGCCGCGTATGAGTTCGGGGAAGAATGGCTGGATGAACTGATTGTCTATCTGGCGGACAATATTGAATATTTCCGCGCTTTTCTTGCGGAGAACCTGCCGCAGCTGCGCCTGATTGAACCGGAGGGCACCTATCTTCTCTGGGTGGATTTTTCAG
>CADBNG010000328.1 GCA_902795985.1 uncultured Lachnospiraceae bacterium | reverse complement strand
TCCGGATCTTCCGCAATCGGGGCTTCCGGATCTTCGGAAACCGGGGCTTCCGGATCTTCACCTGCCGGCGCTTCCGGATCGGTTCCTTCCGCAGGCTCCTGCTGCGGGTCCTCCCCGTCGGTTTCTTCCGCATCCAAAAGGACAGCGTCCTCCGGACCGGCAGGAAGCGGGGCATCCGTTTCCGGCTGCGCGGATATTTCCTCTGCAGACTCCGCAGCTGCCGGCGCGGAAAGATCTTCCGTTTCCGCCGCAAAAGCGGTGCCGGAAAAAACAAGCGCAAAGCAGATGGTATAAATCAGAATAGTCCGGATCTTTTTCAAGCCCTTATCCTCCTGTCCGAAGATGACAAATCGAGCTCCTCCAAAGAGGAGCTCTTCTATCATAAAATAAATGAACAGAATTTGTCAATTATGTTACAAAATTTTTACGAAAAATCCGGGCTTTTTTGTGCGGTTTTTCCCTTTTTTCCCGGTTTCAGGGCCTTTTTTCCGGTCAAAACCCCTTGTTCCGGGGGCATTATTTCTTCTTTGTTACCGTCAGGCTCTCCAGAATCATATGAATATCGTTATCGGACAGGTCCGCTGAAACCACGCCGTCCGGATGGGTCCAGAGCCAGACTTCGAAAGTGCCCTTTTCCGAAGACGTCGTCAGCCAGACGAAAGGCTCGTTTCCGACGCGGGCCGTGAAGCCCGTCCAGCGATCGTTGCCCGTGGCAAAAGGCGCGATGTCCGATGAGCCGTCATACTCTGCCGGATCCGGCACGTCGAATTCTTCTTCCGCCCCGTGAAGCACCATACGGATATAGGGATGATCCTCCGCGATCGATTCGCCCCCCTTCACAAACACCAGCGCGTTTTTCACCGGCTTGGACGTGGACTTGTAAAGATCATAAGCGTCCGTCTTATACCATCCCACCGGACAGACCGCCTTGAGCTCCCCGGTATCGAAGACCTCCCCGACCGCGGAATACCGCAGCATATACTCGTCCGGTTCCTTTTCTCTCCCGCATCCGGCCGCCAGAAGGGCCATCATCATCGCCGCCGCCAGAACAGCCGCTGTTCTTATGATTCCTTTTCTCCGAATACTCATTTCGGATTCCTCTCTTCTCTTTTGATAGCACAAAAGTGCCTGTCCCCTTTGTGCCGTTTCCTGACACAAAATGCCTGTCCCCTCTGTGTCATTTTTCCCGCATTTTCAGCAGCGGCGCGTTCAGCTCTTCGCAGCCGTCCAGGACGAACAGTCCGTCCTCGATCAGCGGAATTTCCCCGCCGTCTTCCTTCACGACCTTGATGCAGTCCAGCTCGTTGTAGGGGATCGTGATGTCCGTATGGCAGTTAAAATAGGCCTTCGATACGTCGCTTTTCCGAAGAATCGAGCAGGAATTGTCTTTGGCGATCATTTCCTTGCCGTCCGGGTTAAAGGTATGGAGCTCCTCCTGCCAGGAAAAGCAGGTGTCGCCGAACGCGAAATGCGGACCGGTCTTTTCATAGATCAGGATCGGCATCAGGCTCTGGATGCCGAAGCGGTTCTGCACTTCAAAAGCGGTGGTATTCGTTCCGATCGCGAATTCCCCCATGGGAACGGTTTTGTGATGGAACAGGATGTTCTCTTCGATATAATTCCGGTTCTTTTCTTCCGAATCGAAATTCGCGCACCGGTAATCCGCAATCATGCCGTCCTTTACCCGGATCTCCAGATCGATGTAATTCAGGCTGTTCAGATAAATCTGCTGCACATGCAGGACCCCGTTCGTTCCCTCCAGCACCGGCGAAGTAAAGACTTCCCCGACCGGGATGTTTACGTCCGCCACGCAGTTTTCGAACTTCGTCTGCCCTGCCGGATCCGTCAGTTTCGCCAGAGCGATCGTCAGGTCCGTCCGGTTCCCGTTTTTGCCTTTGACCACGGCCTTTACTCCCTGGTCCAGCGCGTCGATAAGCTTCTGCTGAATGGCTTCGTACGTCTTGTAATCCAGCGTGTTGATCCGTACCGTCTCCCGGAAAATCTCTTCGAAATCCCTGCCGATCGCGGGTACCGGCCAGGCGATGATGGTAAAGCTGCGCTCCTCGCCGATAATGTATTTCTTGGTAATCTGCCCGGCTTCGGACTGATATTTCACCAGCAGCTTCTGCTGCTCTTC